>JAAAOL010000459.1 GCA_009908885.1 Bacteroidota bacterium
GACGCACCCCGCGCCATCGACCTGCCGGGCCCCACGTTCTACTATACGCCCGCGTGGTCGCCGGAGGGCACGCACATCCTGTTCACCGACACCGACCTTAACCTGTGGGTGCTGGAGGTCGAATCGGGCGAGGCGACGCTCGTGGACACCGATCAGTACGCCCATCCGGTGCGCAGCCTCGATCCCGTGTGGTCGCCGGACGGCCAGTGGATCGCCTACTCGAAGCGGCTGGACAACCTGTTCCGCGCCATCATGGTGTACTCGATGGAGACGGGCGAGACGCATCAGGTGACCGATGGCATGTCGGACGCGATGAGTCCGGCCTGGGACGCGGGCGGCACCTATCTGTATTTCCTCGCCAGCACCAACCTGGGCCTCAACACGGGCTGGCTCGACATGAGTTCGTACCAGCGCCCCGTCGAACGCGGCGTCTACCTCACCGTCCTGCAGGCGGACGAGCCCTCGCCGCTGCTGCCGGAGAGCGACGAGGAGCCGGTCGAGAGCGAGGACGACAACGGCGAGAACGACGCTGACGATGACAACGGGAACGGCGACGCGGAGGAGGACGACGGCGAAGAAGAGATGGCGGTCGAGATCGACCTCGACGGCCTCCAGCAGCGCATCCTGGCTATCGACGTGCCGCTGCGCGATTACGGCGCGATCCAGGCCGGGACGGAAGGCATGGTCTTCTACACGGAGGACATCCCCAATCAGCCGGGCGTGACGCTGCACCGCTACAGCCTGGATGACCGCGAGGCGACCAAGCTGATGGACGGCGTGCAGCGCTTCGACCTCTCGGACGACGGCCAGAAACTGCTCTACCAGGCCAGCGGCGGGTGGGGCATCGTGGACGCGGCGGGCAGCCCCTCGCCGGGCGACGGGGCGCTCACGCTCGACCTGCGCGCCAAGATCGACCCGGCCAAGGAGTGGGAGCAGATCTTCGACGAGGCGTGGCGCTTCCAGCGGGATTACCTCTACGTGGAGAACCTGCACGGCGCGGACTGGGATCAGGTCTACGCCATGTACCGCCCGTGGGTGGAGCACGTCCGCCACCGCGACGACCTCAACTACGTGCTCGACATCATGGGCGGCGAGGTGTCCGTCGGCCACTCCTACACCGGCGGCGGCGACTACCCGGACGTGGACCGCGTGCCCGTCGGCCTGCTGGGCGCGGATTTCGAGATCGAGGACGGCGCCTACCGCATCGCGCGCATCTACACGGGCGAGAACTGGAACCCGGACCTGCGCGCGCCGCTCAGTGCACCGGGGGTGAACGTGAGTGAAGGCGACTACCTCGTCGGCGTGGACGGCGAGGCGCTGACGGCGGCGACCAACCTGTTCAGCGCCTTCGAGCAGACGGCGGGGCGGCAGACGATTCTGCACGTCAACGACCGCCCGACGATGGAGGGCGCCCGCACGGTGACCGTCGTGCCCGTATCGAATGAGACGGACCTGCGCCGCCGCGCCTGGGTGGAGGACAACCGCCGCACAGTCAGTGAAATGTCCGACGGGCAGCTCGCCTACGTCTACCTGCCCAACACGGCGGGGGCGGGCTACGAGTACTTCAATCGCTACTACTTCGCGCAGCAGGACAAGGCGGGCGTCGTCATCGACGAGCGCTTCAACGGCGGCGGCTCGGCGGCGGACTACATGATCGACATCATGGCGCGCGAGCTGCACGGCTACTTCAACAACCCGGTGGAGGACCGTACGCCCTGGACCACGCCGATGGCCGGCATCTGGGGCCCGAAGGTGATGATCATCAACGAGTCGGCGGGCTCCGGCGGCGACCTGCTGCCCTACATGTTTCGCCGGATGGACCTCGGCCCGCTCGTCGGCACCCGCACCTGGGGCGGCCTCGTCGGCATCTGGGACACGCCGCCTCTCATCGACGGCGGCGGCATCACCGCGCCGCGCGGCGGCTTCTTCGACCTGGACGGCAACTGGGCCGTGGAGAACGAGGGCGTGGCGCCGGACATCGAGGTGGAGATGACGCCGAAGGACGTGGCCGCCGGACGCGACCCACAGTTGGAGCGGGCCGTGCAGGAAGCGCTGCGCCTGCTGGAAGAAAACCCGGTGCAGCTCGAAGAAGAGCCCCCGCCGCCCGTCCGGGTGCTGCGCCCTGAGGATGGGTGAGCAAGTTCGTCGTTTCAGGTTCCAAGTTTCAGGTTGCAGGTTGGTGCGACACTTGCCATGAGTCCTCAACCTGCAACTTGAAACCATCCAACCTGAAACCATCCAACCTGAAACCATCCAACCTCAACCCTCGTCGCCGTCCTGCGAGAAGCGCACGCGGAGCCAGCCCTCGTCCAGGCGGGCGTCCTCCACGTGGTAGTAGGCGAGGAAGCGCGGCAGCAGCACGTTGCGGCGCTGGTTGGCAACCTGAATCACGAGCTGATCGCCGAACTGCTCGGCCGTCATCGCCTCCTCGTCGACGAACGGCAGGCGCAGGTGGAGCAGGTACTCGTCGCCGTCCTCGGTGATGCGGAACGTCGGCTCGTCGTAGAAGACGTCCGCCGGGTCATGGTCGGCATACATGCCCTCGCCGATCTGGTGCAGCAGGTCCATCCCGAAGACTTCCTGGCCGAGGTGCGGCACGCGCAGGATGGGCAGCGGCCCGAAGGTGGCGTCGATCTCGTCGAGGTAGCCGCGCTGGGCCTCCACGTACTTCTGCATCACCGCGCCGACGCCCTCCTCCGGCACGATGCGGTTGACGATGACGGCGTCCACGCCGAAGCCGTAGAGCTGGAGGTAGGTGTAGGCCCGCCGCGCCTCATTGATGACCATGCGCTCCGGATTCACCACCAGCCGCGCCGACGCGATCTTGGGATTGCTGAGTACCTGCTGGATCGTCTGCAGCTGCTCGAAGAGCGTGTTCAGTTCCTCGTAGCCCTTGTCCAGCGGCACGCCCGTCGTCAGGCGGACGCCCGAGCCGAGCGTCTTGAGGATCTGCTTCTGGAACGGAAACGCCTTCGTCACCCACCACTGCGTCGCCTGCGGCAGCGTGAGGAGCGTCAGCGTCTCGCCCGTCGGGGCGCTGTCCACGATGATGAGGTCGTAGGTGCCCTCGGAATAGAACTTGTCCAGCCAGAGCAGCACCGAGCCCTCGTTCATGCCGGGCAGAGCGGCCAGCTCTTCCGCCGCCACCCGGTCGATGCCCTGCCAGCGGAAGACCGTCAGCATCAGGTCGCGCACGTTGCCCCAGTACTTCTTCATCGAGTAGTAGTGGTCGATCTCCTGCGCGAACAGGTTGGGGCGGATCTCCTCCGGCTCGGGGCCCAGCTCGCGGTCGAGCGCGTCGGCGAGGCTGTGGGCCGGGTCGGACGAGAGGATGAGCGTCTTGTGGCCCTGCTCGGCAGCCAGCAGCGCGGTAGCGGCGGCACACGTCGTCTTGCCGACGCCGCCTTTGCCGGTGAAGAGCAGGATGCGCTGGTCGGGCGCGTCGTCGTCGGGCGTAATGATGGGCACGGGTGAGGTGGAGTCAGATGTCGAAAAAAAGAGCGGGCGATCAATCCGTTTCTGGCGCTACCGGACGGTCGGGGTCGGTGATCCACTCGCTCCAGGAGCCGGGATAGAGGCGCGGCAGACCGAGGCCCGCGTGGGCGAAGGCGAGGAGGTCATGCGCCGCCGTGACGCCGGAGCCGCAGTAGCAGACGACGCGCTCGGCGGGCGTCTCGCCGATGATGGCTTCGAACCGCTCGCGCAACGCCTCGGGTGAGCGCAGGTGCTGGTCCGCCTTCAGGTTGTCGGCGTACGGGGCGGAGCGGGCGCCCGGAATGTGCCCGGCCACGGGGTCGAGCGGCTCTTCTTCGCCCCGGTAGCGCACGGCGGCGCGGGCGTCGAGGAGGCGGTAGCGCGGGTCGGTGCGCAGCGCCTCCACGTCCTCGGCGTCTACGATGAGATCAGGGCACGGCTCCGGGACGAACGTGCGGCGCGGGCGCTGTTCGACGCCGCTGCACGTCGGAAACCCGGCGGCCTGCCAGGCGGGCCAGCCCCCGTCGAGCACGGCGGCAGCGTCGTGACCCAGCCAGCGGAGCATCCACCACAGCCGCGCTGCGAGGGCACCGCCCGCATCGTCGTAGACCCCCACCTGCACGTCGGCGTCGATGCCCCAGGCCGACAGCGTCTCAGCAACCTCATCCACCGAGGGCAGCGGGTGGCGGCCCGTCACGCCCGGCACGATGGGGCCGGAGAGGTCGTCGTCCAGGTGGGCGTAGACGGCGCCGGGGACGTGCGCGGCCTCGTAAGCGCGGCGGCCTGCCTCGGGATCGTCCAGCGCAAAGCGGCAGTCGACGACGGCCCAGTCGGGATCGTCCAGGTGGGCGTGCAGGGCCTGCGCCGAGATCAGCGTGGTGTGCGGCATCGGGGGTGGGATCAGTCCAGGCGGAGCGTGCGCGTCGATGATACGCGGGCGCCGGTCTGCGTGTCCCGCACCTGGAGACGGATCGCGTCTAGCACCTCAGCTCAGCGAAATGAG
>JAAAOL010000053.1 GCA_009908885.1 Bacteroidota bacterium
CCAACGAAAACGCGTCTATTCAGCATGGGAGGCAGGGGTTGACGTGAGTGCGGAACGGGTGGGAAGGGCGACCGGCGCGTCGGCCTCGATGCTGGCCTGCATCGCCTCGATGACGGCGAGAGCCTGGAGTCCGGCGCGGCCGTCGGTCTCGGGCGGATGGCGGGTGCGCACCGCCTCGGCGAAGGCACCCATCTGGGCCACGTAGGAGGCGTAGGGATCGTCGGAGAAGTCGTGCGCCTCGGCGTCGCCAGCATCTGTGCGCGGCGTGAAGGCGACCGTGTGGGGTGTGCTGTCGAGCAGCCCCTCGGTCCCGGCGACGTGGAGGGCAAAACGCACCGGCGTGCAGTAGTTGGACACGATGGTGCCATGCATCCCGCCGTCGAGCGTGAAGGCGGCCGTCACGCTGTCCACCACCGGCGGCGCGATGGCGACGGAGCGGGCGTGGGCGTAGACGCGGCGCACCGGGCCGAGCAGGTAGTGGACGACGTCGACGCCGTGGATGCCGAGCTGCATCATCGGCAGGAGCGGCGCCTGGTCGGGCCGCAGCCGCCACGAGTCCGGCGCGAGCCTGAGGCCGCTGTCGAGCGAGAAGTGCACCTCGACGCTGACGACCTCGCCCAGCCGTCCGGAGGCCAGCAGGTCGTGCGCGGCGCGGAAGGCGGGGCCGTAGCGCATGTTGTGGCCTACCATCAGCACCTGCCCGGCGGCCTCGGCGGCGGCCACCATGGCGCGCCCGTCGGCCACTGTATTGGCGATGGGCTTCTCGACGAACACGTCGAGCCCGGCGGCGAGGGCGGCCTCGGTCTGGGCGCGGTGCACGTGGTTGGGCGAGGCGAGGCCGAGGGCGTCCAGGTCGTCGCGCGCCAGCAGCGCCTCGTAGGACGCCGCGACGGCGCACCCGAAGCGCTCGGACGCCGCCAGCGCCTCGGCATCGACGGGATCGAACACGGCGACGACCTCCAGCTCCGGCGTCGCCTCGACGGCGCGCTGGATCGTCTGCCCGTGCCCGCCCAGCCCGGCGAGGGCCATGCGGATCGGCGCGGTGGTATGGGAGCTAGATGCGGTCACAAAATCAGCGTTCAGGAAGCAGGTTGGGGATGCGCGCCTGCCTCATCCAGGAGGCGTTGCACGGTCGACAGGCTGCGCCGCGAGGAGGCGGCCAGCGGTTCGCAGTGCGTCTCGATGGTGACGTGCGGCAGGTCCGTCTCGCGGACGACCCACGACAGGATCTCGTCCCACGGCGTCACGCCCTCGCCCACGGGCAGCCACGGCGCCTCGGGGCGGTCCGGGTAGTAGTCCTTCACGTGCAGGTTCGCCAGGTGCGGCAGGACGGCCTGGAAGTGGTCGTACGTGGGCCGCGTGCCGCCCCAGTGCAGGTTGGCCGGGTCCCAGTTGAGCTGCAGGTGCGGATGCCCGATCTCGTCCAGCAGGGCGGCGGACGCTTCGGGCTGGTCGATCCAGAAGTCGGGTTCGTTCTCGATGGCCACGACCATGCCCGCCGCCGCGGCCTGTTCAGCAGCCTCCTCGAAGGCGCGCAGCACGTGGAGGCGATTGCCCTCGGGCTCGTCCTCGTAGCGCCCGAAGCCGAAGATGATGATGCGCGGGCATTCGAAGCGGACGGCCCGCTCGATGCTGCGGGGCAACACCTCGTCCAGCTCGCGGCGCACCTCGGCCTGATTGTCGGCGGCGCCCTTGAAGATGCCCGGCGAGACGGCGGTCACCTTCGCGCCGCGGCGCACCTCGGCCTCGACGGCGGCGATCTCGCCCTGCGTGAAGCCGGGGAAGCGCTGCGCCCCGCCCTCCCGCAACTCGAAGCGGTCGATACCCCATGACGTAGCGAGGGCCAGCGCCTCGGTGAGTGTACGCGAGACTTCGTCGGTGACGATGCCGATATGTAGGGTGCGGTCGGGCATAGGTTGAGGGTCGAGGTTCAGCGGGCGGCGACGGTGTCGTCGCGGCGGTTGGGGGCGAGTATGGCGTTCACGTCCCGCTCGGCGCGCGTCAGCATGTCCTGGGCGTCGATGCCCCCGTAGCAGAAGCGCTCCACATAGGCGCCCAGGATGTCCATCGCGCGGCTGGCGCGGGGAAAGCCGCCGGGCGAGCGGGCGGGCTGCTCCAGGAAGACGCTCATGTGCGGACTATCGCTGTACTGGGGCAGATCCGCCACACTCTCGCTCGACGGGATGATGCCGCCGATGCCGGTGTAGCGCGTATAGCCGGGATCGCCTCGCAGAAACTGGGCGAAGCGCCACGCCGCGTCCGGGTTGGGCGAGTCGGCGCTGACGGCAAACATGTAGGTCCCGCCCGCCGTGAGGGACGTGTCCCGCTTCGGAAACGGCGCCACGCCGAAGTCGAGGTCCGGGTAGTTGTCCTGCAGCCAGCGGATGACGTGGGCCTCGCGGATAAACATGGCGACGCGCTCCTGCCCGAAGCCCTGCTGGTCGCCTTCCAGCTCCACGGAGTCGATCTTCTTCTCGAACAGCATCGTGCGGTACAGGTCGAGCGCGGCGCGGCCCGCCTCCGAGTTGAAGGCGGCATAGGTACCTTCCTCGTTGAAGGCGCGCCCGCCTGCCGCGTAGACGAAGGAGACCCACTTCTCCGCCGTCCCGGCCTTGTAGCCGGACTTGCGCATCGAGAAGCCTGCCCGCGTCGGGTTGCCCTCGGCGTCGCGCACCGTCAGGCGGTCGGCGTAGTCGACGAGTTCGTCCCAGGTGCGGGGCGGCCGCTCGGGATCGAGCCCGGCTTCGCGAAACATGTCTTTGTTGTAGTAGAGCGCCGACCACACCGCGTCGCTCACCAGGCCGTAGTGCGTCCCGTCGAAGATGCCGCCGGTGCGCACCATGCTGTTCAGGCTGTTCTCCTCCACCATCTCCACGATGTAGGGCGGCGCAGGGGCCAGCAGGTCGAGCGCGGCCAGTTCGGCGGCGACGTTCTCGTTCAGGTGGAACAGGTCCGGCGCCTGCCCGCTGGCAAAGCGCAGCCGCAGTTTGATCTCGAAGTCCTTGAGCGAACTCCCTGGAAACTGCTCGACGATGACATCGATTTCGGGATTCTCTTTCTCGAAAGTCTCCTCGGCCCACTCGTAGTATTCGACCTGCGCCGTGCTGATCAGCAGCACGAAGACGCGCACCGGAATACGCCCGTCGTCCGTCCGCGCCGGTCGCTCACTCCCGCACCCGCTTACCAGCAGTATGACGGCGAGCAGAATGAGTGCGAAGTTCGAAGTTGGAGAGTTCGAAGTACAGAAGTTCGAAGTTGATGAGTTCGAAGTGGTCGGCTCGCTCACGCGCCCCTTCTCCCGCTCTCCCACACTCCCACACCCCCACACTCCCACACGCGCGCCGCGCGCGCCCATCGTCCGAGCCTCCTCACGATATGTCTGCGCTCCACACATTATCCCTTCAACCCCGTCATGGTGACGCCCTGGATGAACTGCCGCTGCATGATCAAGAAAAACAGGATGATGGGCGCGACGGCCACGGTGGCGGCGGCCATCATCTTGACGTATTCCGGATTGTTGATGTCCGAGAAGCTGAGGATGCCCACTTCGATGGGCTTCAGCACCTCGGTGTTGAGCACGATGAGGGGCCAGAGGAAGTCGCTCCAGGCCCACATGAAGAGGAAGATGCTGTAGGCCGCCAGCGTCGGGCGGATGAGGGGCAGGATCACGCTCCAGTACGTGCGGAACGGCCCGCACCCGTCGATGCGGGCGGCGTCGAGCAGGTCGTCAGGGATGTCTTTGATGGTCTGCCGGAACAGGAAGATGCCGAAGGGCTCCATCAGCCCGACGACGACCACGCCCCAGTACGTGTCCACCCAGCCGAACTGCACCATCATCTCGTAGAGCGTCAGCATCTTGATCTGAAACGGAATCATCATCGTGACGATGATGCCCGCGAAGATCCAGTTGCGGCCGGGAAACTCCATCTTGGCGAACACATAGCCCGCGAGCGAGCAGAACAAGAGCCCCGGGATCATGCGCAGCACCGTGTAGATGGCGCTGTTGAGGAAGTAGCGCAGCATGGGCCGCTCGGTGAAGACGGCCTCGTAGTTCTCCCACGTCAGCGGGTCGGGCCAGAGGCTCTCCAGGATGGCGCCCAGCTGGCGCGGCGTGTCGAAGAAGGCCTCCGCGTCGGCGGGCGTCTTGAGCGAGGTCAGCACCATCCAGATGAGCGGGCCGACCATCGCGAGCGCGCCCAGGATCAGCACGACGTGCACCAGCACGCGCCCCGGCGACGGCCACCGCCAGCGCGGCGTCGTCCGCTCGGCCGACGCAGAGCGGGCCTCGTCGGCCACCGTCTTGGCGGCCTCAGCCTGCGGCATCGTCGTGGGAGCTTGGGGTTCGAGCATAAAGCGGGTCGGTACTGCGCGGTGCTATCGCAATGAGAGGGAGTCGAGGGCCTGGCGGGTAGCGTCGATGACGCGGTCGCACTCGGCCTCGCTGTTGAACAGGTGGGTCGAGACGCGCACGGCGTCGATGCCGCGCTCGCGCACGATGCGGCAGCGGAGCCCCTGGTCGGCCAGGAAGCGGTACAGGTCGTCGAACGGGACGCGCTGCGGCTTAAAGGTGGTGATGGACGCCGCGAGCGACGGCAGTTCGGGCGTCAACATGGTGAGACCGCCCAGCGCGCGCAGGCCGTCCTGCAGGTACGTCGCCAGGTGCCGCCCGCGTGCGGCGATGCGCTCCATGCCGATGCGGTCCAGGAAGGCCGTCGCCGCCGCCACGCCCACCACGGACGCAGCGTCGCGCGTGCCGGGCTCGAAGCGCCGGGCCGTGGCGCCATAGCCGAACTGGTCGGGCAACTTCACCGCTCCGTCGCCCGCGTAGGCGCCCGTCTCGGTGGGCCGCACCGCGTCGATCCGGTCCTGGCGCACGTACAGCACGCCCGTACCGTGCGGCGCGCCCAGCCACTTGTGGCCGCTCGTGGCGTACGAGTCGCAGCCGAGGGCGTGGAGGTCGACCGGAAGCATCCCGGCGGACTGCGCGCCGTCGACGTGGAACCAGCAGTCGTGGTCGTGGGCCAGCGCGGCGATCTCGGGCACCGGAAAGCGAATGCCCGTCGGCGCGGTGACGTGGCTCACCTGGATGACGCGCGTGCGGGGCGTGATGAGGTCTTCGATGCGCTGGAGGTTGCCCTCGGCGCTCGTCGGGTCCGGCTCGAACAGCTTGACCACGAGGCCATGGCTCTTCTGCCGGGCCAGCCACGGGAAGAAGCCGCCGGGGTGCGCGTGCGCCTCGAAGATGACCTCGTCGCCCCGCCGCAGGTCCAGCCCCATCGCCACGGTCGAGTTGCCCTCAGTGGCGTTGCGCATGAAGGCGATCTCCTCCAGACGCGCGCCGAAGAAGGCGGCGACGGGCGCGCGGGCGTCCTCCAGGCGGTCGTGGCCCGTTTCCGAGATGCGCTGCAGCTCCATCATGGTGCGCTGCACGGCGTCCAGCACCGGGTAGGGCGCCGGGCCGAGGCCGCCCGTGTTGAGGTAGACGCGCTCCTGCGTCACCGGGTACTGCGCCCGGACGACCTCCCAGAAGTCAGCGTCGGGATCGGGAAGCGGCACCGCGCCCGCCGTCTCCTGCACCAGCGTCCCCAGACTGAGGCCCAGGGCCGTCTGTCCGAGGCGCCGCAAGAAGTGTCGTCGTCCGCGCATGGCCGGAGGATTCTTTCGAAAACTAGTCTCTGTCGAGGCGAAGCTGGAAGTACGTCACCGCGCCCACCAGCACCAGCAGGATGACGGCCGCCGCCGAGGCGTAGCCCATCTCGTCGTACTGGATGCCTTGCTCGTAAATGTGATAGACGATGGTGCGGGTCGAGTTGAGCGGGCCGCCCTGCGTCATGGCCAGCACGATGGTGAAGACCTGGAACGAGCGGATCACCGCCGTGATGGAGACGAGCACCACGATGGGCCGCAGCTGCGGCAGCGTGATGTACCAGAAGTCCTGCGTCGGCGAGGCGCCGTCCAGGCTGGAGGCTTCATAGAACTCGGGCGGGATGCCCTGGAGCGCCGCGGCGAACAGGATGAGGTCGAACCCGAGGTTCTTCCAGATCGTGAGCGCCATGAGCGAGGGCAGCGCCAGGCTCTCGCTCAGCAGCCAGGCCTGCGGCTCTAGCCCGACGAGCGTCATCAGGAAGTTGATCAGGCCGTTGGAGGCATAGAGCCAGCGCCAGATCATCGACGTCGCCATCAGCGAGGTGACGACGGGGATGAAGTAGAGCGTGCGGTAGTACTTGGCCCAGCGGCCCGTCCGCTCCACCATCACGGACAATACCAGCGCCAGAATGACGCCGACCACGACGCACCCGGCCACGAAGAGCAGCGTGTTCCACAGCGCCGAGAGAAACAGCGGGTCGCGGAACTGCTGGACGTAGTTGCCCAGGCCCACGAACGGGTTCGACCGTTGCAGCAGCCCGTATTCGAAGAAGCTGATCGCGACGCTCTTCAGAATCGGGTAGTACTGGAAGACGAGGAAGAACAGCAGCGTCGGCAACAGCAGGCCGTACGCGGACCGCACTTCCCAGTGCTTCCACCGTTCCGGCAGGCTAAGCGTCGGCATACTGAATCTCGATGTGGGCGGAGGAGGGGACGGCGCCGTGGGCGTCGGCGTAGGTGCTGTCTTCGATCTGTGTTGATTCGTAGTCCACCGGCGCGCCGTCCCACGTCATGGCCGTCGGATGGCAGCCGTCGGGGAGGAGCACGTGGAGATCTACGTCGGCGTCATCGGCGTTCAGCGTCATTCGGATGGTGCGGGCATCGGCGTCGTGCGCGTAGTCGTAGCCGAAGCGGGCATCGGACGCGGCATAGCCGACCTGCACGGAGGCCGCCCGCTCGTCGGTGGCGGCCCAGCGGGGGGCGCAGCGTACACGCCGGTAGGTGTGCGCCTGATCCTGAATGCCGCAGAGCCCTTCCACGAAGGCGTAGAGCATGGCCGAGGAGCCCCACCCGTCCGTCGGCATCGCCTCGGGACTGGTGCTCGTGTCGACCGTCGAGGGCGTGCCGTCGGGGAAGTACCACAGGTAGGTCTCGCCGCGCTCGGCGATCATGGCGCGGTACTGCTCCAGCGTGGCGAGGCCGTAGCCTTCGAAGCCGTGCGCGAAGGCGGCCCGTGCCAGTTCGCCGCCCACGAGGGGCATGATGCCGCCGTTGACGTACGCGCCCGCCACCAGCTTGTCGTCGCCGAAGCAGCCGTCCGGGAAGGGCGGGTCGATGCTGTACCACTCGGCGAAGGCGTCCGAGGCGGCACGGCGGCGCTGATACTCGCGCAGGATGGCCACGGCGATCTCGTGCGTGGCCAGCCCCCGGTTGATCGCCATCGGGTTGCTGAGGCTGAGCTGTTCGCTCTCGTCCACCCCGTCGATGGTAACCGGCGTCAACTTGTGAAAGTGACTATAGAAGCGCCCGTTGAAGAGCGTCTCGTTGGCGCGCTCGCGGAGCCCTGCCGCCGTCTCGCGCCACCGGGCGGCGTCCTCCGGCTGGCCGACGTGCTCGTACAACTGCGCCAGGAGCAGGGTCGATTCATAGACGCCGCTGCTGTCGCCGTGCATCAGCCCCCAGAACGTGTCGTCCGTAATCTGGAAGTTGAGCCACGGCATGCGCCCGGCGGTGTAGTCGAAGTCCCACGTGTCGATGGTGTAGGCGCGCTTGGGCAGGCCGTGAACGTCGTCCCAGCGCCACGGATGCGTCATCGTGTAGGTGAGCGCCCGCTCCAGCGCGGGGAGCAGTTCTTCGATCCAGGCGTCGTGCCCAGTCGCCTGCCAGGCCAGGTAAGCGGCCTTCACGAAGCGGTACTCCACGTCCGCCTCCACAGGCACCCGCACCCACTTTTCCCAGTTCTCGCGCTCGGCGCCGGGCTGGGTCGTCACATGGTCGTAAATGCGTCCACTGGCCGACTGGTGGGCGGCGAAGCAGGCCACGGCGCTCTGCACGTCGGCCTCCCAGTATATGCCGCCCCGGAGAATGTCCGAGTGGTCGCGGATCCAGAGGGCGGGCGAGTCCGGGCTCCGATAGCCATGCACCGGGACACCATCGATCTGGAGGTCGACGGTGTCAGCGCGGAGGAAAGCCTCGATCTGGTCACAAAACGGGGCCCATCGCCCGGATGACGTTTCGACGTGCAGCACAGGTCGGCGCGTACTTAACCGTGAAAAGAGGTCGGACAGCGGTATCAAGGCGCACGGGGAGCGCGCGACGCTTACCGCGCCACACGCTCCCCGAGGCCGGGCGGGCTGCTATGGGGTGCAGGAGGTAGGCACACCCGCCGTTTCGTGCGGTAGCGCTAGAGGCCGAGGCGCAGGGAGAACCGATGGACGTCGTCCAGCAGGTCCATCTGCGTGAAGGCATAGTCGATGGCGACCGCGTAGCCGGAGATCTCATACTGGATGCCGCCGCCCAGCGAGGCGCCCTCGATGGACGTCTCGATCGGGTCGCGCAGGCTCGTTCCGTCATCCTCAGCGCCCGCGTAGTTGAAGCGGTAGCCGCCCCGCAGGAACAGGAGGTCGTAGAACGACAGCTCCGCGCCGCCGTAGATCTGCTGCTGCGAATCGAGCGGCTTGGTCGCATCCACCGCCACCATCAGGCGCGTCTGCTCCCGGTTGATGGGGTAGATGGACGTGCCGACCGAGAAGGTCAGCGGCAGCGGGTTGTCCTGGTTGAAGTAGGACATGTCCGTGCCCAGGTTGCTGAGGCGGGCCGCGATCTGCCACCCGGCGAAGCCGACGTGGTAGACCGAGCCGAAGTCGAACGCGACGGCGCTCGCCGTCTCCGAGTCGATGGTCTCGCTGACCAGCTTGACCGTCGCCCCGAGGCTGAGGCGGTCGATGATGTAGCGCGCGTAGGAGGCGCTGACGGCCAGGTCCGTGAAGTCGTACGAGGCCGACGTGTTATCGTCCGTCACCAGGTCCTGCAGAATGGGATCGGTATACCCGTTCTGCCGGTTGGCGGGGATGTCCGAGAGGCCAAAGTACTGGATGCCCAGCGTCACCGTCCCCGTGGCGCCGGTGTTGTACCCGACGGCGGCGGTGGTGTAGCTGATGTCCGCGATCCAGTCGGCATACGAGAAGGCGGCGCTGACTTTGCGGTCGCCGCGCAACGCGGTGCCTGCCGGATTCCAGAAGATCTGATTGGCGTCGTAGGTCTGCGCTGTGACGGCCGAGCCGAGGGCCACCTCGCGGGCGCCCACGCCGACTTCGAGGAACGCCGCCCCGTTGCGTCCGGCCTTGCGCTGAGCCTCAGCAGGAAGCGCGACGATGCCGACCAGCAGCGTGATGAGAAACAGTCGTTTCATGGCTTTACGTGCTTGGTTTATGTGCAGGCGGCGGGCTATCGCAGGATGGAGAAGTGACCCACGACTTCGCGGTCACCTCCGTCGAAGGAGACGTGGTAGATGTAGAGGCCACTGGCCACTTCCACTCCGTCTTTGGAGAACATGTCCCACGTGTACTTGCCGTTCGTCGCGCCCTCGATGGTCTCCTGGAAGATGATCTGCCCGGACACGTCGATGATGGTGAGCGTGAAGTTTTCCGGCAGGTTGAGGAAGTCGATGTTGTGACTCGACGGGTTGTCGCGCTCGTCGTTGAGCCCCGTGATCTTGTAGGGGTTCGGCGTGACGGTCACGAGGTCGGCCACCTGATCGACCGGGGCCGCGGGCGGCGTCACCGTGAAGGGACCGCCGATGTTTTTGAAGTTCTGCGTCCCCGCGGCCGGATAGTCGGACGCGTTGATCGCGAACGGATACGTGTTGATCCACGGCGTGATGTCGCCGATCTGACCATCCGCCACGTCCGGGCTGTTGCGCCCGTTGCGGTTGAAGTTGGAGGACTCGATGTGGCCGACGGGCACAGCGCCCTGCGGACCGCTGAAGCTGCCCTCCTTGTAGGCCGAGACGTAGTACCAGTACGTGAAGCCCGTGATGGCCTCCTCGTCCTCGAAGGCGAAGTTGTAGCCGCCCGTCGGATCGTTGAACTGGGCCACCTCCCCGACGGGGATCTTGGCGATCAGCTCGTACGGGCCCCATTCGGAGGGCTGGTAGAAGTTCTGGGTGTCCCCGGCAAACTCGCCGAAGGCGTCGAAGTACGGGTTGCCCTCGTCGGCGAACTGCTTCGTCGAGGCGCCGACCTCATGCACGCGGTGGTAGTTGTCCACCAGCGCGAAGCCGTTGGCGCCTTCCTCCTGGCTCGGGAACCAGCTCTGCCGCTGGAACTGCGCGGCGCGCCAGACCTTGTAGCCGTCCACGTCGGGGTCGATGCCCGTCACGTCGGTCCAGCGGACGACGGCGGTGCCATCGGTCGTGCTCTCGACCTTCATCTCCGGCGCGGGCGGCGCTGGCAGGTCGGAGCGGATGTCCCAGCCGTTCTGCCAGGCCCAGTCGGCGGCGCGCACGGCGTCGTTGACGCCTTCGTAGCGGAAGCCGCCGGCCATTACGAAGACGACGGTGACGGACTCGCCCACTTCGAGGCCGAACGGCCCCATCCCGTGGTTGACCGTCTGCCCGAAGGTGTACTCCTGCGTGAAGCCGACGGCGTCGTAGAAGTCGCCGCTGTTGAGCAGGGCATCTTCCCAGACGGGCTGCCCGATGGCGCCCGCCTCACTCAGCGAGCCGAACTTGTGATCGCCCGAGGGACGCACGCCCGGCGTGGCCTGCCCGAAGGTGGTCACATCGCCTGCCGTGCCGCCGGAGAAGACGTCGCTGTTGGGCGCCAGGTCGCGGTTGTCGAAGTTGGACTGCAGCGTGCGGCCGTAGTCCTCGAACCACGTGGCCGTGGACGACCAGAAGGCGAGGTCCGCCCGGTTCGGGCTGTGGAGTGCGCCGTCCTGGTTCGTGGCGGAGGTATACCAGCCGCGCTGGCTGCCCTGGCCCACGGGATGCGTGCCGAAGAGCGTCTGCTTGTCCGGCGCGCCCGCCAGCGCGCCCAGGTTATTGTCGTCGATGGCGCCTTCCTTCGCGCCGAGCCAGTGGACGGTGTTCCACACGTCCGTGTAGCCTTCCAGCACGCGGCCGTCGTTGACGCCGATGAGGCGATCACCCTCGGCGGGCACGGTGCGGCCGTCCGTGCGGTTGGGCGGCACGTTGGCATAGTAGACGAAGAGCGGGTAGTCCGTGTCATCGGTCGGATTCAGGTAGCCCATCGTCCGGCCTGCGCCGAAGCGGTTGGACCGGCCCGAGTTCTGGCGGATGCGCACCGAGATGGACGGAATCAGCCAGGCCGAGGCCGCGACGGCGTCGATGGCATGATCCTGCAACTCCGGCGTGCCGTCACCATTGGCGTCCACCACGCCGGTATTGGTCATCGAGACCTCAATGGCGACGAAGTCGTTCACGTTCTGCTCATTCGGCGTGAACTGATGCGCCCGGATCTTGAAGTCGAGTCCGGCCGTGGTGGGCCAGCCCGCTTCGTAGACCAGGTGCGTGCGCGTGTCATCGGTGAAGCGGGCGGGGCGCTTGTAGTCGCGGGCCGGATCGCCCGCGCCGGGCACATTCGGCGTGTAGTAGGCGAACATGTACTGGTCGTCCGTGTCGCCGCTAGCGCGGAGGGCGTCGCCCCAGCCGTCGGCTTCGAAGACCGGGAAGGTGAGGCGCGTGCCGTCCCGCCAGTTGCTGGTCAGGTCGTAGCCGCCGGGCCAGAGGCCGTTCGGCTCCAGCCAGTTGGTGCCATCGGGTCCCAGCGTCAACCAGTGCAAGCCATTGATAGGATCACCCCGGTTGGGGTCCTCGACGCCGTTGGCGGTCGTCGTGTTCATGGGTTTGACGGTGTTCCAGAAGTCGCCGGCCACCATGTAGCCGTCGCCTTCCGTCGTCGGCATCGTCTTGGTCAAGAGCGATGACGGCGTGTCGCTTTTCTGCGCCATCGCCGGGAGCGCCGTGCCGCCGAGAAGCGCCAGGAGCAGCACCGCCGCAAGCGTTCTGGTAAACTGCTTATAGCAAATCATAGTGGTATCCAGGATTGGTAAAGAGTGCGCCGTGGGAGGTCGGCCGAGAGGCAGCTAGAAGCGAACCCGGGTGCCGAAGTAGATCGTGCGTGCGGGTCCGTAGAGCGACGTCCCATCCAGCCGGATGAGGCGGCTGCCCGGCACGCCCGTCTCCTGAAAGACGACAGGGCCGGACGGCGTGTTATTCTCGTAGGCCACCACGTTCTCCCGGTCGGTCAGGTTCGTGACGTCGAGGTAGACGTCGATCCCGAAGCGGTCGGTGAAGGTGAAGCCCTTCTCCAGGCGCAGGTCGATGCTGTAGTTGGTCGGACCGGTGAGCAGCTCGCGGTCGCGCGGGTCGGCGCCGATCGCACGCGGGTAGAGGAAGCCGCTCTCGATGGTCGTCAGCAGGCCGACGGAGATGTCGTACGGCAGCGACGAGACGCCCCGCAGGATGACGCGGTGCCGCCGGTCGAAGCCGCCGGTGATCGTCGAACCGCCCGTGATGTTCAGCGGGAAGTTGTCGAACTCGGCCGCGTTGTCGAACGGCAGGTCTGTCTCCGACTCGTCCTCGGTGCGGAACTGGCGCTGGTTGTCGCCCGTCACGCGGGACTGCTCGACCGACGAGAAGGTGTACGAGACGTTCAGGCCCAGCGACACGTCCGGTGCCAGCTGCAGCGGGCGGCGGCGCAGCACCAGCTCGATGCCCCGCGCATCGGCATAGCCGAAGTCGGTCGAGTAGGTGTAGCGGTCGAAGCCGCCGATATTGGGCGCCCCCTCCGGCGTGCGGTCGAAGGCGACGAACGTCACCGACCCGTAGTTGTCGATGCTGCGGGTGTAGGCATTGACGTCCATCCCCCAGCCCGGCAGGAACTCCCACTGCACGCCCAGCTCGTAGTTGTTGGACGTGATCGGATCCTGCTCTGGATCGACCATCTGGAAGAACCGGCTCGTGGTGTGGATGCCGTCGTAGTACTGGTAGAGGTCGTTGTAGGGCACTAGCTGCTCGGACCGCGAGTACGAGAAGTACATCGAGGCCGTCTCCCCGATCGGGTGCGAAACGCCGATGCTCGGGTTCAGCAGGAAATCCGTCGCCACGTCGTCCCCGCGCTGGATAAAGTTGCGAGCCACGTCCTTGCCGCGGAAGGCGACGGTGTCCCGCGCGAACGGGTAGAAGAAGTCCGAGATCTCCTGCATGTCCCGGTCGATGATGTTGGCGCGCAGGCCGAGGTTGACGACCAGCCCGCCGTACTCCATCCGGTCGGAGGCGTAGAGCGCCAGCTCCCAGGGCTTGCGCTCCCAGTCGTTGATGCGGAACGGCTCCTCGGCGTCATTCAGGATGGCGCCCGGTCCCGGGAGCCCGTCCACCAGGCGATAGTCGAACCGGCGCTGTTTGAACTCCAGCCCGGCCTGAATGAAGTGGTTGAACGTAATCTGGTTGGCGTAATCCACCTTGAGCGCATTCGTCGCCGCGAGGCGATCTTCCGAGAACGGCGCCGGCCGCGCGAGGCGGTAGCGGGTGCCGCCCGGCAGGTTGATCTGCGTCTCGCTGAAGTTGTCGGTCACGATGTCGACGAACATCTTATCTTCCTCACGCCCGAACTCCTGGCGATCGGCCTGGGTGGTGATGTAGTTCTCCACCACGTTCGGGTCGGTGAAGTCGAGGAAGTCGCCGTCCTCGCCGATCTCCTGGAAGCCGTCGCCGTCGTCGTCGACGTAGCCGTAGCGCAGCTGGTCGAAGGTGCGATAGAGTTGGACGCTCACGTACGAGTTGTCCGAGAGGATCTGCCGCAGGCGCAGCGAGCCGACGTAGGCGCCCCCGTCCTGCTGGGCGACGCCTTCGAGGTAGAAGCGCCAGAACTCCATGTAGTCCGTGTTATTCCAGCCGCCCCAGAGCCCTTCGTCCTCGATGAGGCCGATGGCCGTCAGTTGCGTCTTGGGCGTGATGTTGTAGCTCGTCTTGAGCTGCCCGTTGACGCGGCGGGTAAATTCGTTCGGCAGGTAGCCATTGGTCTGGAAGAACTGGCCCGAGGCCGAGAACGTCCACTTGTCCGTAATGGAACCGCCCACGTTGAAACGGAAGTCCAGTTCAGGATCCTCCCCGACGGCATACTTGTCCTCCGTCCAGGTGTAGAGCTGCCGCTTCAGCGGGTCTTCGATCTGATCCCGCTCGGTGAAGTAGTCCTGCGCGTCGAAGTAGAAGTCCAGCGAGTCCGGGCCGGGCCGGTTGATCTGCGGCGCGACGCGGGCGGAGAAGGATCCGCTGATGGGACCGCGCCCCTCCGCCAAGCTCACGGCGATGACGCCGCCCGAGCCGGACGCGTACTGCGCCTCGGTGGCGCCACTGTTGACGGTCACCTCCTCGACGGAGTTGGGGTTCAGGTTGAGGATGCTGGGATTGGTCTGGTCGCCCTTGTTGGCGTTGCTGTAGGTCGACCCCTCGTAGTTCGTGCCGGACGAGAGCGAATAGAACGCGTCGGACACGTCGATGCCCTCGACCACCGTCTTGGTCTCAAACCGGCGGCTGCCGCGGATGAAGCCTTCGTAGGAGTTCGAGGTGCGCGCGATGACGCCCTGCAGGTCCGAGACCGGCAGGCTCGAAATCTCCTCGCCCGTCACGAGCGAGCGTGACGTCGTCTGGTTCTGGTCGACCACTGGTCGAACCGCTTCCACGACGACCTCGTCGCCCTGGACCACCTCGGTGGTGAGTTCCATGTCGAGCGTCGTGGTCCGGTTCGACGTGACCAGCACGTTCTCGACCACGCGCGAGGTGTAGCCGATGAAGGAGAAGCGGACGGTGTACTCACCGGGGTCGATCCCGATGATGGTGTACCGACCGTCCTGGTCGGTGGCGGCGCCCTGCCCGGTGGCGGGCAGCACGACGGTCGCGCCCGGAATGGGTTCGCCGGTCTCACCGTCGGTCACGGTGCCGGCGAGTTTGCCGCTGCCCTGGGCCCAGACGGCGCCCGGAAGCGCTACCAGAAGCAGGACCAATAAAAGGTGCTTGAAGCACGTCCTAGTAGAGCGTTGTTTCATAGGAAGGCCTCGACTCGTTGTGGGATGATTCACGCTATGCAGGAAAGGGCGGAGGGACGCCGCCCGAAACGCGTCTGTGTACAGGGTCAGGAATGGTTGTTCGTCGCGCGCTCGTTGCCGCCCAGTTCGTGCGAGAGGCGTTGCGCGGTCTCGCGCACGGCCTGCCCCACGTCGTCGATGCGGGCCTGGCTGTCGGCCTGGGACGATAACATGGCTACGGTGAGCGCCGCGCAGGGCCGCCGGTTGTGATCCAGCACCGGGGCGGCCACGCACAGCAGGTCGCTGTTGTACTCGCCGTCGACGACGGCATACTTGCGCTCGCGCGCCTCTCGTAGCCGTTGCTTCAGCGCCGGCCGGTCGGTGATGGTGGCCTCGTTGTAGGCCTCCATCCCGTGGCTGTCGAGGATGTCATCGACCTCCTCGGAAGCCAACCACGCCATGAGCGCTACGCCGGTGGCGGTGCAGTGGGCGGGTACGCGCGGTTCCAGCTTCTTGACGACCGTGATCGACTTCGGGCTCTCCATCCGGCGCAGGTACACCACCTCGCCGTCCTCCAGCTTACTCAGGAAGACGGTCTCGCCACACTGATCGGCGAGGCGCTCCATGTACCCCTTCGAGACGCGGAACAGGTCGGTCTGGTCAGCAAAGGCGTTGCCCAGCTCCCAGAGGTGGGATCCCAACCGGAACGTGCGTCCGTCGAGGTCGGTGGTCACGCAGTGATGTTTGCGGAGCGTCACGAGGATACGAAAGAGGGTGCTTTTCGGAATGTCCGAGGCGCGCGCCATGTCCGCCAGGGAGAGCCCACGCTCGTGATCCGCCAGCATGCCAAGCACGCGAACGGCCCGATCGAGCGACGGGATGACGTAGCGCTCGTTTGTTTTATTTTTGGAACGGCGTTTCATCTTTAATACGAATTACAGATTCTTTATCTTATTGTCAAGCCGCCGGGGAGATTATCGAGGACCTTCCTTGCGTTTTGCCCTCGCTCGCTGTTGTGTTTTTTATAATAAACATTGTTTTCAGAATAAAACAACCCCTTCGACGCAATTTCCTCACCCGACGCCGCTTTGTCCATGCCCACCCTCCTTCCTTCGGCCCTCTCCGGCCTGTGCTATCCCCACGGCGGCGACCCCGCCGCCGCTTCCGCGGCCCGCCTCCTCCACACGAGCGCAGGCGCTCCGGCGCCTGCCGCCACCGATGCGCCCTCCGGTCTTGCCATCGACACGTACCCTGGCGTGTGGTCGCTCACCGTCCCTGACGCCGTCACCGCGCATGACGCCTGGATGTGGCTCCAGCTCGACGATGACGGCAACGGCGTCATGACGGCCTCCTCGCCCGCCCTCCTCTACGCGCTGGCGGGCCTCATCGCGGACGGCCTACTGGACGACCGCGCCGACGCCCTGGCCGAAGGGCTCCTCCTCGAACCGGCGTTCTCCTTCCACCGGCCGCTCTACGACCTCATCCTGACGCAGACGTCCCGGTCCACGCGCGACTTCGAGCCGGAGCCGTACATCGAGCAGCTGGCGCGGGCGGGCTTCACCCACCTGGAGGTCAACGGCCTCGCCTTCCACGTCCCGTTCGAGCCGGGCGTGCCGACGGAGTACTACAGCCAGTTCTACACGTACTGCCCCGGCTTCAACCACTTCGTCGACTCGACGCTGACGCGGGGCCTCTACCCGGCGGCGTACCTGCAGGCCAACCTGAACCGCGTCAAGAAGATCGCCGCGCTCGGGCGCAAGTACGGCCTGAAGCCGGGCATGCTGGCCTTCGAGCCGCGCAGCCTGCCGGAGCACTTCTTCCAGCAGCATCCCACGCTGCGGGGCGCTCGCATCGATCACCCTTTCCGCTCGCACCTGCCGCGCTACACGCTGGCGCAGGACCATCCGGTGGCGCAGGACCACTACCGCCAGCTCATGCGCAACATGATGGAGGCCGTTCCGGACCTGGACTACCTCTCGGTGTGGACCAACGACAGCGGCGCGGGCTTCGAGCACACGTCGTCGCTCTACGTCGGGCGCAACGGCGGCCCGTACCTCATCCGCGAGTGGCGCGAGCACGAGCAGATCGCGGAGACGGCGGGCCAGAGCGCCCTCCGCTGGCTCCGCCTCATGCAGCAGGCCGCTGCCGAAACGAACCCCGACTTCGAGGTGCTGCTGCGCATCGAGCCGTTTAAGGTGGAGCATGACACCATCATGGCGGGCATGGGCGACGGCCTCAGCGTCGAGGCGCCGTCGCTGCTGGTGCGCGGGTACGACCTGCCGTACCACCATCCCGAGTATCCCGACCAGTCCAGCGCGGCGGGCTCCATCTTTCACACCTGGTTGGAGGACGAAGAGGCCGACCTCCTGGCGCAGCACCGCGCTGACGGGTTCGAGCCGACGCTGCACTACGCGCCGGGTGCGGCCTACAACATGGAGCCGATCCTGGGCATCCCCTTCCCGCGCCTGCTCCACGAGAAGCTGACGGCGCTACAGGAACGTGGCTTCCGCGCGGTCAACGCGCTGGGCGGGCTGCTGCACCTGGAGAAGACGCCGTACTGGCCCCACCCGGAGATCATCCGCGCCGCCCAGCTCACCCCCGACGCAACGATCGACGAGGTGCTGCACCGGACGGCGGCCCGCTGGGTCGGCCCCGAGCACGCCGACGCCCTCGTAGACGCGTGGGACGCCGTGGAGGACGGGGTGCGCACCCTGCCTATCGTGCCGCTCTACAGCACCCTCGGCTTCGTCTGGTACCGCACCTGGACGCGCCCGCTGGTGCCGGACATCGAGGCCATCCCGGAAGAAGACCGGCTCTATTACGAGCGCTTCATCGTCAGCACAGCGAACAACCCCAACATCAACGACCTGGGGCGCGACGTGCTGTTCGAGCTCATCGACGAAGAGAGCGGGCGGCGCAAGGCGCGGCAGTTCGACGAGAACAACCTGCCCCGCATCGACGCGGCGCTGGACCGGCTCGACGCGCTCGTAGAGGACACGACGGGCACCGACGCCCACACCGTGTTCGTGGACCTGCGCGACCGCACCCGCGCCCTCCGCTACTGGGCGACGACGCAGCGCAACACCTGCGCCTGGGTGGCAGGCGTCTACGGCTTCCTCCGCACCGAAGACGAAGCCGAACAGGATGAGCACCGCGCCTACCTCCAACAAATGATCGACCTCGACCTGGAGAACGCCCGCCAGTTGCTCGACCTGTGGAGGACGTCCGAGACGGAGTTCATGCTGGTCTCCGACGTGGGCGAGACGAGCTTCATCTTCGGCGAGAACCTGACCGAGCAACTGCTGCGCAAGATCGAGCTGACGGAGCAGTACCGCCACCACGACCCGCGCATCGACCCGGACCTGATGTGGAAGATGCTCTGATGCTGCCGTTGACGGCTGCCGCCCAAGCACCGCAGAAGCAATTGACGTGTTGAGCATGGGAGTTCGAAGTTGGGGAAGTGAAGCAGGGTGTTCACCCATGTACCTTCTCCCTCCTCACTCTTCCCTTCTCCCTCCTCGCTCCTCCCCCAAACACCCATCCCCTAAATGCCCGACCCCGACGCCCTTCTCGACCCGCTGGCGAGCGACGCGCTGACGGTTCATCCCGGCGATCTCTTCAACCCGCCCGGGCTGACGAACTTCTGGGGCCAGGTGCAGGCCGCCCGCGACCCGGTGGCGATCCAGCACCTCACGTTTCCCCCGTTCTCGAACGGCGACATCGTGCTGGGCGCGTTCACGCTCAACGGCGTCTGCGTGGGCAAGAGCGGCGCACCGCTCACCTTCCGCTGGCGCCCGGACCACCTCCACCGCGAAGCCGAGCACGACGGCTTCCACGTCGCCAGCCGCACCGTCCTCCCGATGACTGCGCAGCGGGCCGTGGTGGCCGTCACCGTCACCAACACGACCGACGCCGCCCGCGACGCGGAAATCCGCCTGCGCACCGACGGCGGCGTGATCCACTCCGTCGACGGGTGGCATACGCCGTACGCGCCGAAGGAAGGCCCGTCCATCTCCGTGACGCCATGGGAGGGCACGCCGCCCCCCGAGCAGCTCATCCGCAATCGTCAGAAGATTCTGGTGGAGCAGGGGGCGGTGCGCTATGACTCGCAGACGTCCGAGGCCTGCGCCCTGCACGCGGCGCACCCTCGTCCCGACGCCATCGAGCAGGGCGCATTCGTGTTCACCCGCTCCCTAGCCCCCGGCGCTACGGTGACGGTCTACTACCACGTGGAGCTGGGCGACGACGCCGAGGCGCTGCTCGACACCGCGACGGCGTGGCAGGACGACCCGGACGCCGTGTTCACCCAGGCCGCGCAGGACTGGGCCGACGAGTGGACCGCCGTGTTCACCCCCGGCAACGACCGCTACAGCGGCTACCTGCCCCGCCTCGACACCGAGAATGCCGACCTCCAGCGCATCTACGAGACGGCCATCCTGGGCCTCGTCTACTTCAAGCGCGAGCACCCGGCCTCGGCCTACGGGCGCACCTACACCAACCTGATGCCTCGCTACTGGGTGACGACCAGCTTCATCAACGACTGGTCGCTGAGCGCCTACGCGCTGGCCCTGCTGGACCCGGACTGCGTGCGCCGCCAGGTGGAGCTGTGGCTGGAGCGCGACATCTACGACCACTTCGGCACCGAGTACGTCAGCGGCGAGAACGCGGGCAACTGGTACTCGTGCAACGACTTCGCGATGGTGCGGCTCATCAGCGCCTACGTCCGCGTCACGGGTGACCACGGCTGGCTGGACCGCGAGGTGGCGGGGCGCTCCATCTTCGACCACGTCGTAGAGATGGCCGCGCACGTCTCGGACCTGGACGCCGGGCACGGCCTGGCCGACGGCGGCGACCGCAACAGCCTGCTCGAATGCGTGGGCCGCTACACGCACGAGGTGGCCAGCGTCAACGCGGGCTACGTGTGGGCCCTGCGCGAGGCAGCGGCGCTGTGCGACGTTCGGGACGACGACGAAACGGCCGCGACGCTCCGCCAGCAGGCCGCCGACCTGACCGACGCCATCCAGGACCTCTACGTGCCGGGCGAGGGCACCTGGCAGTGCCGCCAGCCGGACGGCACCCTCACGCCGATGCACCACGCCTGGGACTTCGTGCACACGCTCAACTTCCTGCACGACGACCTGCCGCCCGAGCAGCGCGACGAGCTGGTGGCCTTCTTCGAGCACGACCTGATGACGCCTACCTGGATGCGGGCCCTCGCCGCCCACGATGCCGACGCCGACTTTTCGCTGCGCCCGGACCACCAGTGGAACGGCTCGTACCCGGCCTGGGTAGCCTTCGCCGCCTGCGCCCTCGCCCGCGACGACCGGTGGGAGCTGCTGACCGCGTGGCTTCCCGGCCTCGCCCGTAGTGCCAACCAGGGCCCGTACAGCCAGGCGCACTTCGTGGAGGCCGCCGCGCCGCTGCACGAAGGCGGGGCGCGCAAGGCCCCGACCGAGTGGCCCTACATCACCGACTGGGCCTGCCTCGCCGTCGGCGGCTTCGTCGAACTCGTGCTGCTGCACCTGTTCGGGCTCGACTTCGGCCTGGACGCCATCGCCGCCGCCCCCCGCCTCGACGCCGTCGACCCCGACGCTACGCTCGCCCCCGTCCGCTACGACGACTGGAGCTATCGTGCGACGGCGGACGGCCTCTCCACCGCCTGACGCCCCCTCCGTTGATGTATGGACGGATGGAGGTATGAAAGGGTGAACGGCCAGCACTTCCATCCATCCACACCTCCATCCATCCACACCTTAACCCCTCCGCGCCGATGTCCGACCGTCGCTACCTCGACGCCTGCGCCTCCCTCGGCATGCACGGCCCCACCGATGCCCGCGTGCCCTGGAAAGTGGAATCGCTCTTGAGCGATATGCGCCACACCGGCATCCACGGGACGCTCGTGTGGCACTGGACCGCCCGCGAGTACACGCCGACCTACGGCAACCGCGTGCTGCTCGACGAAATCGCCGACCACGACCGCCTCTTCCCGTGCTGGGTGCTGCTGCCCCACCACACCGGCGAGATGGCGCCCGGCCCGGAGATCGTGGCCGAGATGCAGGAGCGCGGCGTCCGCGCAGCCAAGCTGTTTCCGCAGCGGCACGGCTACCGGTTCGACGAGGCCGTGTGCGGCGACCTCTTCACCGCCCTCGAAGCCGCCGAGATCCCACTGCTGATCGACGTGGGGCACTACGACGACCACAAACAGGCGACCATCGCCGAGGTGGATCGCCTCTGCACGCAGCACCCGCACCTGCCTGTCCTGCTGCAGAAGACCCGCTGGGAGGACACGCGCGACGTGTACGCTCTGCTGCTCCAGCATCCCAACACGTACGTCGAGTTTTCCAGCTTCCAGATCCACTACGGCCTCGAACACCTGACCGCGCAGATCGGCGCGGACCGGCTGCTGCTGGGCACCCAGTGGCCGTTCAAAAGCCCCGGCGCGGCCCGCTCGTTCATCGACTACTGCGAGCTGGACGAGGCCGACAAAGCCAGGATCGCGGGCGGCAACCTGGCGCGGCTGCTCAAGCTGGACCGCTGGCCCGACGCCTATCCCGATACCGATCAGGGCCGCATCCTGAACACCGCCAAGCGCGGGCAGCCCATCGACCATATCCCCGTCATCGACCCACACACGCACGTCCTGCACGACGGCGCGATGGGCAGCGGCACGGTGGCAATGGCCCACTGCGACGCCGAACACATGATCCGCCGCAACCGCCGCCTCGGGGTCGACCGCTTCTGCTGCTCCTCCTGGATCGGCATCTGGATCGACTACCGGCGCGGCAACGAGCTGATCCACGACCTGACGCAGCGCTACCCGGACGACATCATCGGCTACGCCACGATCGACCCGAAGAAGTCCGACGACGTCGCCGCCGACGTCCACCTCTGTCACGACGTCTACGGGTTTCCCGGCCTCAAGCCCTACAATCCGCGCGTGGGGCTGCCGTACAACAGCCCGCTCTACGATCCGTGGTACGAGAAGGGCAACGCCATCGGCGGCTTCGTGAAGCTGCACCAGACCGCCATCGGCGACGACTACCTGGACGAGATCGCCGACGTGGCGGCGCGCTA
>JAAAOL010000450.1 GCA_009908885.1 Bacteroidota bacterium
GAGCGGCTGAACCTGGGCGTGAGCATGTCCAACTTCGGCCCCAAGATGCAGATGGGCGGGCGGGACATCCTCTTCAGCGAGGACCCCAACCCGAACCAGGACGGCAACGTGGAGATCGTCAACTCCGAGCTGCAGACCGACGAGCACCCGCTGCCGCTGCTCTTCCGCGTCGGCCTCTCGCTGGACGCCGTGCAGGTGGCCGGGCACCGCGTGCTGATCACCACGGACGCCGCGCACCCGAACGACAACAGCGAATACATCAACCTGGGCGGCGAGTACAGCTTCCGCGACCTGGTGGCGCTGCGCGTGGGCTACCGCAACCTGTTCGAGGAGGACGGCGAGCAGGGCCTCACCTTCGGCGGCGGCCTCAACCTGCGCGTGGACCGCAGCCTGCGCGCCCGCATCGACTACGCCTACGCCGACTTCGGCCGCCTCGACCAGACGCACTGGTTTACCGTCGACCTGAGCTTCTGAGCGCAAGCATCCCCAGCACTACGTAGAACGCCCCCCGAGGTGGTTCCCTGGGTCACACCGGCTGATGTCGACCTGCAACCTGCAGACCTGTCAACCTGAAACCACGACCACGTACATTATGCCGAGACGTTTAGTACGGCACATCCTTCTGTGCCTCTGTTTCGTCGTCGCGTCGGCCTCGGCAGCCCACGCCCAGCTCATCGGGGACGTCGTCCACCGGATCGTCCCCACCGTGACGACCGAGACGGAGGTGGCGGGCAAGCAGCAGCGCGTGCAATACGCCGGCCTGGCGCCGGGGATGGCCTACGACGGCATCGCCCTGCAGGGGGTCTCGTCCGACCCCGACCTGACGGGCTGGGCGCGCATCCAGCGGGCTGATGGAGACTGGACTGCGTGGCAGCCGCTCTACATCGTGCGCTCCTATACCGACGACGCCTTCCTCGCTGCCTATCGCGGCGACGAGGTCGTCCCGGCTACCCGCTTCGAGCTGCGCTTCGATCTGTCGAACGAGGCCACCCTCACGCTGCTGGCCGCGGGCGTCTTCGACACGCGCAAGGACGAAGGAACTCCGCCGCCTGACGCCGCAGAGGCGCCCGACAAGACGACGCAGCAGTACCGCATCGTCCCGCCCGACCTGCACCCGCGCGCCGAGTGGAACGCAGAACCGTTCCGGGGTACCCCCATCCCGCTGGCCCGCCCCAACTACACCCGCATGACGTTCCACCACGCGGCGGGCTTCGGCGCCACCACCTATCAGGAAGGCCTCGAACAGGTCAAGCGCATCCAGGACTTCCACCAGAACGGGCGTGGCTGGAGCGACATCGGCTACCACTTCGTGCTCGACGAGAGCGGGCGCGTCTACCAGGGCCGCCCCTTCGGCAACGAGACGACCCGCTTCGAGGACGGCCCGCCGCTGGTCCAGGGCGCGCACGTGGGCGGCGCCAACACGGGCAACATCGGCGTGTGCATGCTGGGCTGCTACCATCCGCCCGCCTCCACCTCCAACTTTCCCTGCACCGATCGCATGTCGGACAGCATGGCGGACTCGGCGGCGGTCATGTTCGCCTTCCTGAGCGAGCGCTACAGCGTCGAACCGAGTGAGCTGTACGGCCACCGCGACCTGGGCAGCACCGCCTGCCCGGGCGATAACAACTACAACGCCTATATCGCCAACGACCGGATGGAGGACCGGGTCGAGGAACTGCTCGTCACCGGCAACGCGCCGCTGGGCGCAGCGACGCTGGCGGCCACCCCGGACGACGACGGCGTGGTGCGCCTGAGCTGGGAGTTTCTGGAAGACAACGGCATCATCGGCTACCGCATCGAACGGAGCTACACGGATACGACGGCGGTGCTGCTGGAGGCCTCGGGCGTGTCGGCCGACGCCTTCGTCGATGACACAATCGTGCGTCCCGGCGAGGTGACGTATCGCCTCGTAGCTACGAACGCGGCGGGCCGGGAGCAGGCGCTCGCCGTGGCCCAGACGGACGTACCCGCCCCCGACTCGTACGCCCTGGCCTACAACTTCCCGAACCCGTTTAGCACGACGACCACCATCCGCTACTTCCTCAGCCAGGAAGGCGTCGCCACGCTGGAGGTGTACGACCAGTTGGGGCGGCGCGTGGCCACGCTGGCCGATGGCTTTCGGGACAGCGACCGCTGGTACGTCGAGACGTTCGACGCGTCGGGCCTGCCCAGCGGCACGTACTACTACCGCCTCCAGGTCGAGGGTTTCGCGGGCGTGGCCTTTCAGGAGACGCGCACCTTTACCCTCCTCCGCTAGCCCGGCGCGAACGGATGGCCGTCGACACGCTCCCCGCTACCGAGACGCCGGACGCTGCGGCTCCGCCCCGCACGAAGCGCCTCGTCTCGCTCGACGTCTTCCGGGGCGCGACCATCATCGGGATGATCCTGGTGAACAATCCCGGCACGTGGGCGCACATCTACCCGCCCCTCAGGCACGCCGCCTGGCACGGCTGGACGCCGACGGACCTCATCTTTCCGTTCTTCCTGTTCATCGTCGGCGTCGCGATTCCGCTGGCGTACACGAAGCGGCTGGCGCGCGGCGTGCCGAAGCGCCACCTGGTCGCCAAAGCCACGAAGCGCACCGTCATCCTGTTCGGCCTCGGCCTGATGATGGCGGCGTACCCTTTTTTCGCGTTCGATCCGTCCTTCGGACTCCGGGATTTCAGTCGCCTGCGCATCATGGGCGTCCTCCAGCGCATCGCCCTGTGCTACCTGGCGGCCAGCCTGCTCTTCCTTTACCTGCGACCGCGCGCACGGTACCTCGCCCTGGCGGCGCTGCTGCTGGGCTACTGGGCGCTGATGACGCTCGTCCCGGTGCCGGGCTACGGGGCAGGCGTGCTGGATACGCCGGAAGCCACGCTGGCTGCTTACCTGGACCGCCTGATCCTGGGCACGGACCACCTCTGGGTGGGCGCCGACCGCATGTGGGACCCCGAGGGCCTGCTCAGCACGCTCCCCGCCATCGGCACCACGCTCTTCGGCGTGTGGACCGGACGGCTCGTGCTCGGCGAGCAGCGCAGCCTCGTCGAGAAGGCGGCGCGCCTCCTGGCGACCGGCGTCGCCCTCGTCATCGTGGGGTACGTCTGGGACCTGGCCTTCCCCATCAACAAGTCGCTGTGGACGAGTTCGTACGCCGTATTCACCGCCGGGCAGGCGATGTGCGTGCTGGGCCTCTGCTTCTGGCTCATCGACGTCAAGGGGCACGAGCGGTGGACGACGCCATTCGTGGTCTACGGCGTCAACGCGCTGACCGTGTTCGTGCTGAGCGGCATCCTGGCCAAGACGCTCCTCCGCATCCAGGTGGCCGATCCGTCAGGCGCAGGGACGACCTCGCTGCAGCGCTGGATCTTCGAGTCCGCCTTCCTGCCGCTCGCCGCCCCCATCAACGCGTCGCTCCTCTACGCAATCGCCTGGATCGGGATGTGGTTCCTGATCCTCTGGGGGATGTACCGGCGCGACATTATCGTCAAGGTATAGGGTCGGGAGCGGTGTAGCAGAATCCTACGGCGTGACTGCGACGCCCGTCCGGCACCGCGTGATGCGTGTTTCGTGGTGCGTGACTCATTTCCACTCGGACGCCGGAACGACCTGCATCGTGAGTACCAACCGTCCTGACGACTTCGTGTGGGCGTGAGACCAGACGACGTGCACGCGACCGTCCCTGACACGCTTCTGGAGCTCATGCGCCGAGCTGGTCCAGCCCGGCGTGAGCGCTGACGCATCGGGATCGCTCGTCACCAGGAGTCCGACGTAATGCGGACACGGATTTCCGATGTCGGCTCGTCGCTGCAGATAGGTATGTACCTTGTCCGTGTAGTCGTCGGAACGGATCTGCGCATCGACCCTCTGAACGAGACGGGGCCAGCGGCGGATGGCAGCGCGCTTGCTTGACCGAGGAAGTAGCCCTGCCGTCTTACCTGACGGGCGCACCACTACCCCATTGGGGAAGGAAAGCTCCTTCTGGTGATGATGCGCCCACTTCTTTTGCCAGTGCGCAGCGGTCAGCTCTTCCCGGTTCGGCGCGTGATACGGAAGGAAGTCCACGAACGGATCGGTGCCGCTCTTGCGGCGCTTGCACTCGATGATGAGCAGATCACCCGTCTCGTCGATGCCCCAGAGGTCGCCGGGCCAGCGGCGCTTACCCGTGACCGGCGCGTACAGCCAAGCGATGTCGTGCGGCCAGGGGTAGAGGTCTGGATAGGCCCACACCCAGATGATCGCCTCTTCCTCGTGCTGCACTAGAAGTGCGCCCCCCTCATTGATATACGCAGCCGGGCAGTCGACCTCGACCGTTCGCGTTGTGTCGTCCAGTGACATAGCCTGTTCAGGGTCTACTCAGTAGTACCAGTCTCATGCGCCAAGGGCACCTGTTGAGCACCTCGCGCCGCAGCGGCAGGTGCGAGTGTCAACGATCACGCGCCTCCCAGCGGTCCGCCGTCTGCGTACTTCAAACGAAAGGGGCC
>JAAAOL010000219.1 GCA_009908885.1 Bacteroidota bacterium
AGCGAAAAAAGGACGTGCCAGGCCGCGCAGGCCGTTGCCTCCGGACGGGATCGGGGAGAACGCCTATATTGGATCTCTGATCGAGACTGCAAGCCCTGATAGCATAGCCCAGGAAGCGCACCATGATCCGGCGGCTGAAGGACAGGCTCAAGTTCATGCTGGAGCGGTGGATTCAGCGGGGGGCGCTCAACCAGCTGCTGCTGATGGTCGCGCTCGTCATGCTGGTCGTCGCCGTCGGCGGGCTCCTGGCGTGGGGGCTCACCGACGCCTTTGAGCATCCGGGGACCGCCCTGTGGTGGGCCTTCCTGCGCCTGACCGATCCCGGCTATCTGGGCGACGACCAGGGCACGACCCTGCGTATCATCTCCACGGTCGTTACGGTGCTGGGCTACATTCTCTTCATGGGGTCGCTCATCGCCATCCTGACGCAGTGGCTCAGAGAGACCATGATCACGCTGGAGAGCGGCCTGACGCCCATCACCCTCAGCGACCATATCCTCGTCCTGGGCTGGACGAACCGTACCCCGGCCATCGTACGCGAGCTGCTGCTCTCGGAAGGACGCGTACAGCGCTTTCTGCACCGGCGCGGCGCCCGCCGGCTGCGCATCGTCATCCTGGCCGAGCACGTCGACGCCCAGCTGCGCCAGGAGTTGCGCGACGCCCTCGGCAGCAGCCTCAAGCGCGGCCAGATCATCTTCCGCTCCGGCACGTCGATGCGCATCGAGCACCTGCAGCGGGTGGACTTCACCAACGCGGCGGCCATCCTGCTGCCGGGCGCCGACTTTGCCCTGGGCGGTGCTGAAGCTACCGACACCCGGGTGATCAAGACGCTCATGTCCATCGCCAAGTACGGACGCGAAGCGCTCTCGCACCGGGAGCCCGCGATCATGGCCGAAATCTTCGATGCTCAGAAGGCACCGATCGCACGGCAGGCCTACCCACATGCGCTGAATATCCTCGCGGGCGATGCCTTCGTCAGCCGGCTGATCGCCCAGAACGTCCGGCATTCCGGGCTCTCGTACGTCTACGCCGAGTTGCTTTCCTACAGCCATGGCAATGAGGCCTACATCCGAGCCTGGCCGGAATTCACGGGGCAGCCCCTGCAGGCCATCACTGAGGCGTTTCCGAAGGCCCTCCTGCTGGGCGCCGTACGCCCTGGGGCCGATGGCTTCGTGCCGCACCTCAACCCGTCGCCGGACTTCGTGCTCCGCGAAGACGACCGCCTCGTCCTCATCGCCCGCCGGTACGAAGACGCCGTCCCCGCCGAGGGCGTTGCGCCTGCAGACGCGGTGAAGCATCTCCTCCCCGCTCCCGAGGTGCGCCTGCAGCGCCGCCGCCGCCTGCTCTTCCTCGGCTGGAGCCACAAGGTGATCGCCCTGGTCCAGGAGTTCGGGAGCTACCCCACCGAGTACTTCGACATCGACGTGCTCTCGGTCGTCCCTGCCGATGAGCGCGAAGCCCGCCTCGCCCACGTCGATGTCGACCCCGAGCGGGTGCAGGTCCGCCAGCTGGAGGGCGACTACACCCTCCGCGCCGACCTGCTGGCCGCCGAACCGGCGACGTACGACAACGTCGTTTTTCTGGGCAGCGACTGGCTCGACTCGGACGAGGAGTCGGATGCCCGCACCATCCTGGGCTACGTGCTGCTGTGCGCCGTACTGCCCGTGGAGGACACGTCGCCCGAGATTCTGGTCGAATTGAGCGACCCGGCCAACGCCCGGCTCTTCCTGGAGCGCCCCGGAGAGGTCGTCATCAGCCCGCTCGTCCTGAGTCACGTGCTCGCCCATGCCACACTGCGTCAGGAGCTAACGGTCGTCTTCGAGGAACTCTTCGGACCGGGTGGGGCCGAGATCTTTTTCCGCCCGGTGGCGGACTACGGGCTCGACGGGCAGACCACCTTTCGGCACATCCAGCACGCCGCTGCCCAGCGCGGCGAGATTGCCCTGGGTGTGCGCCGCGCCGCCGAAATCAACGACTCCAGCGGCGGAGTGTCGCTCAACCCTGCGCTGGACGCCGAGTGGCACTTCCAGACCGGCGATGAGATCGTGGTGCTGACGACGTACGATTAGCAGTGGGGGCGGACGCCCTCTTATGCCTCCTCGCCTCGCGCATAGTCGAATGGTTCGCCGTCGTCCACCGCCTGCATCCAGGCGCGCGTGATGGCCTCGGCCTCGCCTTCCGGCCCGAGGATGCCCAGCGTGTGCTTCTTGGCGTACTCGGTGCTGGAGTAGGCGTTGGTCTTCAGGATCGCCATCGGCTTGCTGGCGACGATCCGCACCTGACGCGTGCCGGGTGTCCACTGCCACTCCAGCGAGCGCCCCGTCTCCGGGTGCTCCATGCGGACGGTCTCCGGGTCGCTCGTGTCGAGGTCGATCTCAAGGGACGCGCTCAGCTCGGTGAGCACGTTCTCTTTCAAGTCGTCCCAGTGGGATTGCGCGAGGTCTTGGTCGGTCATGCCCGTTCAGTCATTCGAGGGAAGGCGATGCAGCGGGTGGAATCGGTGCCTCGTATTGGGCGCGGCGCGCAAGGGTTTCGGCGCGTGCGGCATCGTCAAGATCAGCCCCACGGCATTCAGCGGACGTAGGGATTGTGGTTACCCTGAATCGCGGCGATGCGGGCGTCGCGGGTGCGCTCGGCGGCGTCCACGGGGTCGAGGCGGCTCCAGGCGGAGAGGAGCTGGCGGTCCTGATCGGAGAGGCGGATGCGGTACGTGTCGGCCATGTAGAAGTAGATGCGGGCGATGTCGCCCATCACGGCGTCGGGCGGCTCGGCGCGGCGGATGCTCCGGTCGACCTCGAAGTTGCAGGCGCCGTAGGCCCGCGGCTCGCCCTCCACCATGCCCCAGTTCAGGTTGCTGCGGTCGCCGTTGATGGCGCCGACGGCGGGGACCAGGTTGTGCAGGTCGTTGTGGGCCGCGCGAAACACCGGGTCGATCTCCTCGCAGCAGTCGCGCCCTTTGAACGGCCGCCCCTGGCTGTCGGTGCACAGCGCCTCCCGCCAGCACCGCCGATGCTGGCCGAAGTGGTACGCGGGAAAGACGTGCTCGGCCTCGATGCGGCGGGCGCGCTCCTCCGCGCGGAGCGACTGCAAGCCGCAGCTCCCGAGGTCCACGTCGCGGTCCGCATCGTAGGCACATCCGCAGTAGAACGAGCGGCGGCGGTCCGAAAAGACCTCGTCGTACAGCAACTGCTTGGCCTGGTAGAACGACGAGGGGACGCCGGGCAGCGTCGCCGCGTCCACGTCGCCCGAGGCCACGGGATCGCTCGATGCGGACGCCACGTCGCGGGGGAAGAGCTCCGTGCCCAGCAGGTCGTTGACCAGCCCGCCGAACTCGGGCCGCACGTAGCCGAGCACCACGAGGCCGATGATGAGCAGCACGCTCACCACGGAGGTGCGGGAGCGTTTCGAGGAGCCGGACCGGGTGCGCTTCGCCATGGCCGTCGATGCTTCGTAGGACTGGAACGACTGAAGATACGAGGCGCAGCGGGCGCAGGAAAGTCGCACCGTGCCGCCCGTCGTTGTCGGCCTGTACGGACTGGCACAGATGTCGGGCCGGGATCTTCTGACCGCTCAACCTGTGAGTACCCATTCGCCCGCGGCGGCGACCACCGCAGGCGACGTTCCTCTCAATTTACACACCGTAGCGTCCCTCGCCGTACTACCTTGCGGCGCACGGGGACCTTTTTCGACTGCTGAACACCATGCCTGACGCTATCACCATTACCCTGCCCGACGGATCCACCCGCTCCTACGAGGCGGGCGTGACGGGCTACGAGATTGCCAAAGACATCGCGATGGGGCTGGCCCGCGCCGCGCTGGCCGTCCGCGTCGACGGCGAGGTGTGGGACCTGGACCGCCCCATCGAGGACGACGCCGAGGTCGCCATCTTGACGTGGGACGACGAGTGGGGCAAGAAGACCTTCTGGCACTCGTCCGCCCACCTCATGGCCGAGGCGCTGGAGGCACTCTACCCTGGCGTCAAATTCGGGATCGGGCCGCCTATCGACCAGGGCTTCTACTACGACGTGGACCTCGGCGACCGCTCCATCGGCCCCGAGGACCTGCCCGCCATCGAAGAAAAAATGCAGGAGCTGGCCCGCGAGGACAACCGCTACGAGCGCCGGGAGGTGTCCAAGGACGAGGCCATCGCCTACTTCGAGGAGAAGGGCGACGAGTACAAGCTGGAGCTGCTGGAGGGCCTCGACGACGGCACCATCACCTTCTACACGCAGGGCCACTTCACCGACCTGTGCCGCGGGCCGCATATTCCGAGCACCAAGCCCATCAAGGCGATCAAGCTGACCAACATCGCCGGGGCGTACTGGCGCGGGGACGAGACGCGCGACCAGCTCACGCGCATCTACGGCATCACCTTTCCCAAGAAGAAAGAGCTGGACCAGTACCTGGAGCGGCTGGAGCTGGCCCGCGAGCGCGACCACCGCAAGCTAGG
>JAAAOL010000271.1 GCA_009908885.1 Bacteroidota bacterium
GGAGGCCCCGGCGTCGCCGAGCGGCTGGCACGTCGCCTGCAAGACCGCTTTCCGGGCCTCGCCGTCGCCGGGACGTATTCCCCACCGTTCCGCTCCTTATCGCAGGCGGAAGACGACGCCATCGTGCGTCAGATCAACGACGCCCGGCCCGACATCGTGTGGGTCGGCCTGGGCATGCCGAAGCAGGAGCGCTGGATGTATGCGCACCGCACCCGGCTGATCGCGCCGGTACAGATCGGTGTCGGGGCGGCGTTCGATTTCCACGCGGGCGTCAAGCCCCAGGCCCCGCCCTGGATGCAGCAGGCCGGGCTGGAATGGCTCTTCCGCCTCCTCAGCGAACCGGGCCGCCTCGGCCCGCGCTACCTGAAGAACAACCCCCGCTTCGTGGGCCTCGCCCTGCTTCAACTCCTCGGCCTCCTCCCCGACGTCCGGGATGAGATGAACGGTGGGCCGGGCAACATCGACAACGTTTGATTACTCCCCTCCGTCTCCCACTCTCCCTCTCTCCCGCTCTCCCTCTCTCCCGCTCTCCCTCTCTCCCGCTCTCCCTGAGCCTCCTTAAACCTGGCGTGCTTTTTGACGATACTGCGGGTGCTTATCCACCGGACCCCGCCCATGCAGGTTATCGACACGCATTCTACGCCGACGGAGACCGCAGGCCGCCGCCATGCTTTCGTCTATCACCGCCGACGGCTCATCAACGCCATCGCGCTGGCGGCGGGCGACGCGCTGATGATCGCCCTCGCCCTGGCCCTCGCAGGCGCGACGCGCTGGTGGCTCAAAGGCCTGCCGATGGTGCCGGACTACAGCGGACTCCTGATCGTCGGCTGGTGGATCGGGGCGTCCGTGGCGCGGCTATTACCCGGCTGGGGCCTCGGGGCCGTCGAAGAGTTGCGCCGCACGATGCTGCTGCTGGGCCTGCTCCTGCTCGGCACCGCGTTTCTCATCTTCGCGACGAAGACGGCGCGGCTCCACAGTCGGCTCACCGTGTCGCTCACCTTCCTGCTCTGCGTGCCCCTCCTGCCCTACGGGCGGAGCCTGGTGAAGAAAGGCCTCATCCGGGCGAAGCTCTGGGGCCTCCCGGCGGCCATCTACGGAGGTGGCGAGGCGGGCCGTCAGGCTATTCAGGCCATCCGCTCCGAACGCGGCCTGGGCTACGTGCCCGTGGCCGTCTTCGATGACGACCCCGATTCCTGGGGCGACTACGTCGAAGGCATCCCCGTCCTCGGGAGTACTGACCAGAGCACCGACACCGCCCCGGTCGCCATCGTGGCGTTGCCTGACCTGGAGCGGAGCGACCTACCGACGATGCTCGACGGCCCCCTCGCCCACTACAAACAGACGGTCATCCTTCCCGATCTGGTCGAGATCCCGTCGCTCTGGGTGCGCACGCGGGACATCGCGGGCGTGCTGGGCCTGGAGATCACCAGCAACCTGCTGGACCCCCTCTCGCGCCTCCTGAAGCGCACGGTCGACCTGACGCTCGTGCTCCTGACGCTGCCGCTGTGGGCCCCGCTCTGCGGGATGCTGGCCCTCCTCATCTGGATCACCGACCGGCATGCGCCGCTCTATCGGCAGGAGCGCGTCGGCAAGGACGGGCGGCGGTTTTACACCCTGAAGCTGCGCACCATGGTGCCGGATGCCGATGCCGTGCTCCAGGCCGCATTGGACGACGACCCCGCCCTCCGCGCCGAATGGGAGGCGACCTACAAGCTCCGAAACGACCCTCGCGTCACGGGGCTCGGGCGGCTGCTCCGGCGCGCCTCGCTCGACGAGTTGCCCCAGCTGATCAACGTCCTTCGGGGTGAGATGTCGCTCGTCGGCCCCCGCCCACTCCCGGCCTATCACCAGAACGACCTGTCGACACGTGTACAGAAGCTCCGCACGCGGCTGCGCCCCGGGATGACCGGCCTGTGGCAGATTTCCGGGCGCAGCAACAGCGGCAACGAGGGAATCGAACGGTGGGATGCCTACTACATCCGCAACTGGTCCGTCTGGCTGGACGTCGTGATTCTGGCTCGCACGCTCCGCGCCTGGATTCAGGGCAACGGGGCCTACTGACGGCCGGCACTCCCTACCAGGCCTGCCCGCGCAGGTCGATATCACCCATCGGGGGGAGGCTGCGTCCACGTTGCAACCCGATGAGCACCCACGTCTCCAACACTTCCTCCAGCTCCGCCGCGCAGGCTTCCCGCGTCTCGGCGCTCGCCCATACCCCACGCATGCCCGGGATGGTGCCGTAATAACTCGCGCCATCCAGCACCGCCTCGAACTCAGCGTGCTGCATGGAGGCTTCGATGTAGGAGGTCAACCGCGACACGATGGGCGTGGGTGTCCTTGAGGAAGCAGCGGGATGGAGTGCAAGATATATAACATCTCGGCGATCTGCTAAAAAAGTTCAAGGGCGCGTTCCCCTCTGGTCATCCTGCATCTGGTGGTGTGTGCCGCACCCCGAGTTCGATTGGCGTGATGCGCGTTCCGTGGTTCGTGGAAGGCAGAAGTGTTGGCTGCACCGGAGCTCGCCCGGATCCCATCTGCGGCAGGCTCTCAGGCATCACGCATCACGTTCTCGGCAATACGGACGTCAGCAAGCGAACCGGAAAACACATGCTCACACGTCCAGTTCGTCCACGTCAGCGGCGTGATTCATGATGAACGCGTAGCGTGCGGAGGCGTCCCGGCCCATGAGGTTGCTGATGACCTGCTCGGTCGTCATCTGCTCGCCCTCAGGAATCTCGACCTGCAGGAGCCGCCGGTGCTGCGGATCGAGGGTCGTCTCTTTGAGCGTCTTCGGCATCATTTCGCCGAGCCCCTTGAACCGCTGGATGTCGATGCGGGCGTTGGCGCGGTGCTCCTTGGCCTCGGCGATGATGCGGTCCTTGTCCAGGTCGTCCAGCGCCCAGTGCGTCTCCTTGCTGACATCCACCCGATAGAGCGGCGGCTGGGCGATGTAGACGTGGCCCTCCTGGATGAGCGGCTTCATGTAGCGGTAGAAGAAGGTCAGCAGCAACGTGGCGATGTGATGCCCGTCGGAGTCGGCGTCCATCAGGAGGATGACCTTGTGGTAGCGGAGCTGGGAGAGGTCGATGTGCTCCCCGATCCCGCACCCGAGCGCCTGGGTCACGTTCGACAGCTCCTTGTTCTTCTGCACCTTCTTCAGCGTCGCCTGCTCGGCGTTGAGCACCTTGCCCCGCAGCGGCAGCACGGCCTGGTTGCTGCGGTTGCGCGCCTGCTTGGCCGACCCGCCCGCCGAGTCGCCCTCGACGATGAACAGCTCGCATTCACTCGGGTCGGTCGACGAGCAATCGGCCAGCTTGCCCGGCAGGTTGAGGCGGTGGCTCACCCGGCGCTTGCGGCGTGACGACCGGGCGGCGGCGCGGCTGGCCTGCCGGGCCTTGGCCGCCTGCACCACGCGGGCGGCGATGGCATCGCCCGTGGACGGGTGGTTGATGAGCCATTGCTCTAGCTCCAGCCGCAGCGCCCCGGAGACGAGCGAGCGGGCCTCGGGGTTGTTGAGCTTCTCCTTCGTCTGCCCCTGAAACTGCGGGTCTACCATGAACAGGTTGACGATGGCGACGACGCCCTCGCGGATGTCCTCCGCGCTGATGTCGAGGCTACGCGGCATCAGGTCGTGCGTGTCCATGTAGGAGCGCACGGCGCTGCGGACGGCGTCTTTGAAGCCCTGCTCGTGCGTGCCCCCGTCCCGCGTCGGGATGCCGTTGACGTAGCTCTTGAGCGTCTCGCGCGGGGCCTCCGTCCACTGGATGGCGATCTCCACGCGGGCGTCGTCCTGCAACTCTTCCTGCGCCAGCATGAACACGTCCTCGTGCACGGCGCGGGCCTCGCCCTGCTTTATCAACTCCTCCAGGTACTCGGCGATGCCGCCCTCGTGGTGGAACTCGTACCGGTTGTCATTGACGTCGTCCTTGAAGACGATCCGCAGCGCCCGGTTGAGGTACGTCTTGACCTCCAGCTGCTCCCGAATCCAGTCGGCGTCGAAGTCGACCGTCTCGAAGATCTCCGAGTCGGGACGGAAGAAGATGGTCGACCCCGTCCCGCGCGCGTTCTTGTCGATCACCTTGAGCTTGGTAACGGGCACGCCGCGCTCGTAGCGTTGCTCGTACTCTTTCCCATCGCGCTTGACCGTGGCGATGAGCTCGGACGAGAGCGCATTGACGACGGAGGCGCCGACGCCGTGCAAGCCGCCCGACGTGATGTAGTTGGTGTGGTCGAACTTGCCGCCCGCGTGCAGCGTGGTGAGGATGAGCTGGAGCGTGGGGACTTTCTTCTCCGGATGCTTGTCCACTGGAATGCCGCGCCCGTTGTCGCTGACGGTGATGCTCTTCCCATCCGCGTGCAGCACGACCTCGATGGTGCTCGCATACCCGTTCGTGGCTTCGTCGACGGCGTTGTCGACGACCTCCCAGAGCAGGTGATGCAGA
>JAAAOL010000178.1 GCA_009908885.1 Bacteroidota bacterium
GACGGCTCCGGGCGGCGGGCGACCGGGTCGTTGCCGCAGTGCGTGCAGCGGTAAAAGCCGTAGTGCATCGTCCACGTCGTGAACTGTTCGCAGTCGTAGCAGCGCCCCTGCCTGCGGGGCTGGGTAGACAGGAGCGCGAGCATGCGCAGGAGCCGTCGGGCGTGCGTATCGTATCGGAGGTTCATGGGCGAGGACTGTCAGTGCGTAGAAGGTCGATCTGGACGTTCTACACGTCAGTCCTGCGCCGTAGTGCACGGCCGAATCGTCCGGAAGCCCTTCCCTCACGGTTTGGTCACAGAAAGGGCTTTCAGCAACGCCCGTTCTGGATGACGGGGCTACGCGCCGAGGTACTCGGCAATGCGCTCTGCCGCCTTCGCTGCTGAAGCCATCGCGTCCGGGACGGCGATGCCCTGCCGAAAGTTGCCCGCGAGGAAGAGACCGGCGTGGGCCGTTTCGAGACGGGTGAGCAGGTCCTTGATGGCGCCGTAGCCCAGGACGTACTGCGGAATGGCCTGCTCCCAGCGATAGAGGGCGTCGAAGACGGGCGGGCCATGCACGTCGAGCAGGGCCTGGAGGTCGTGCGTCACCGTGGCCCAGATGGTGTCCAGGTCGGCCCGGGCGAGGTCGGGGTGACGGCTGCCGCCCACGAGCGTCGTCAGCAGCACGTAGTCGTCCGGCGCGCGGTTGGGGAAAAGGGTGGAGGAGAAGATGGTGCCGAGGATATGAAGGTCGTCCTCTACCTCAGGAACGAGCACGCCGAAGCCGTCGAGCGGGTGGCCGACGTCGGTGGCGTGGTAACCGAGATGGTAGACGCTGACGGGGGGATACGGGACGCCCTCCAGCGGGGCGAGGTCGACGGCGAGGCCGGACAGCAGCGCGGGCAGGTTATGCAGCGGCACGGTGCTGAGGACGGCGTCCACGCGATGGGTCGCCTGGGCCGCGTCGGTCTGCGTCGTGAGCGTCCACCCGCCCCCGTCGTCGGGTGAGAGGCGCGTGACGCGCGTGCCGGTGTGCAGGGCGTCGCCGAGGGCGTCGGCTAGGGCGCGGGGAAGCGTCTGCAGGCCGTCGCGAAACGAGAAGAGGCCGTAGCGAGCCTTCGGCGGCGGGGCGTCCTTGCGCGCCCGAGCCCGGCGGAATTGCCCTTTCAGCAGCGAGCCATGCTCGGCTTCGAGCGTGTGGAGCGCCGGGAAGGCATGTTCGACGGAGAGCGCCTCGGGATCGCCCGCGAAGATGCCCGCCACGAACGGGTTCGCGCCGTAATTCAGCGCCTCCCGACCCAGGCGGCGCTGCACGAAGTCGGCCACGCTCTCGGCACCATCTACCGTGCGTGGGGCGACGAATGGTTCCGCGAGCAGCCGCAGCTTGCCCCGCAGCGAAAAGGCCTTGGTCGTCAGCAGGCCCGGCGGCGACGTGGGGAGGGCGACGAGGTGCCCGTCGCGCACGATGTAGCGGTTCTTGGCCGCGGGCTGCGCCTCCACCACCTGATCCGCCAGCCCCAGCGCGTCGATCATATCCTCCAGGAGCGGTGTGCTCGCCCGGAGCGAGTTCGGACCGTACTCCACGAGGAACGGTCCGGCCTGCTCCGACCGGATCGCGCCGCCCGCCTCGTCGCGGGCTTCTAGGACGAGAACATCGAGGCCGCGTCGCTGGAGCTGGTAGGCGGCCGTCAGTCCGGCGATGCCGCCGCCGACGATAGCTATGGACGTCATACAGAGCGCTTGCGGTTGGGTGGGGGAGCGTCGTGATTATGGGGGTACCAGAGCAACGATTGGCCCGGTGATCCGTTCATCCTCTGGCGGAATGGTCTTCCTCACCACCAACCATCCCCTTGCGAGCGCTATGCTGTTTCTGAAGAACATCTTCGTCATCCTCCACATCATCACCGCGGCGGCCTGGTTCGGGCTGGGCCTGCGGCTAGGGGCCAAGGCGCGCAGCATCCTCATGCTGGACCGCCCCATCGCGGCGGCCCTCGTGGACGATACGCAACGCACCGTTCGGTTTATGAGCATCTTCATCGGGCTGACGCTGCTCTTTAGCTTGGGTGCGTTCTTCCTGGGCGGCGGCTTCGGCGGCTACGGGCCACAATACCACACCAGCCTGCTCCTGATCATCGTCCTCAGTGCGGTGCAGGTCGGCGTGATCGAACCGGCGTGGCGCGGGATGCGCGGCGCCATCGCGGGCGAGCCGGACGTCGGCAGCGCGGAGAGCTACCGCAAGCGCATCGCCATCAGCGTAGGGATCGGCCACCTGATCTGGCTCGCCGTACTCGTGCTGATGTACTGGACCCAGCTCGCCGTCGCCTTTCGGGCCAGCTTCTGACCCGAACGGGCGGCTTCGGACCGGAGGGAACGATGCGGTACGGGCGCCGTCCACATAAGGTTATGCCGGAAACCCTCCCATTAGCCAAAGAGTATATTTAATGTAAGTGTGACCACTGACCTATCCGGAGCGCTATTATGGCTACAGAACGTATGAACGAGAGTTGGCGTCAGGTGAAAGCCCAGATTGAGTCCATCTGGGAAGATGCCGAGTTTGGGGATAAGGAGATGAAGAAGGCGCGCGGCGACCTGCGCAAGATGGTGAACCTCGTTCACGAGAAGACGGGCGATCCGCCGAATGAGATCTTCCAGAAGATCGCTGCTATCGTGTAAGCGCTCTGAACATACACTCTGAGGTCCTGCGGGGCCTCCCGAGCCCGGATCGTACGCGGTCCGGGCTTTTCTTTTGGGGGCCCGCTCGGTACTTTGCTCCTCCGCCACGAGCGGGAACGGGCGGGGCTCCCTGGCCCTCCATCTGGCCCCCGCCGTCTCGATGCTGTCCCTTGACCGATTCCATGCGATTCCATGCCCGATACCGCCACCACTGCTCTCGGCGCTACCGTCGATCCTGATGCGGGAACGTACCAACGCCGCCGCGCCGCCTATCAGGCCCTGATCGACGCCCTGCACGACCGGGCGGAGGTCGTCAAGCAGGGAGGCGGCGAGAAGCGCATCGCACGGGAGCACAAGCGGGGCAAGCTGACGGCCCGTGAGCGCATCGCGCAGCTGGTGGACGATCCGGACGACTTCCAGGAGCTGGGCCTCTTCGCGGGCTACGGGATGTACGAGGATGAGGGCGGCTGTCCGGCGGCGGGGACGGTCATGGGCCTGGGCCACGTCAGCGGGCGGCTGTGCCTCGTCGTAGCCAACGACGCCACCGTCAAGGCGGGCGCCTGGTTTCCGATCACGGCCAAGAAGAACCTGCGGGCTCAGGAGATCGCGCTCGAGAACCACGTGCCCATCATCTACCTGGTGGACTCGGCGGGCGTCTACCTGCCCATGCAGGACGAGATCTTTCCCGACAAGGAGCACTTCGGGCGGATCTTCCGCAACAACGCCATCCTGTCCAGCCGCGGCATCCCGCAGATCGCCGCCATCATGGGCAGCTGCGTGGCGGGCGGCGCGTACCTGCCCATCATGAGCGACGAGGCGCTGATCGTAGACGGCACGGGCTCGGTCTTTCTCGCCGGGCCGTACCTGGTCAAGGCCGCCATCGGGGAGGACGTGGACAAAGAGATGCTGGGCGGCGCGGCGACCCACTCGGAGATCTCGGGCGTGACGGACTACCAGATGCCGGACGACGAGACCTGCCTCGACACCGTCCGCGACCTCGTGTCCCACCTCGGCGAGCGGGGGCGGGCGGGCTTCGACCGGGACGAGGCGACCGCCCCGGCCTTCGACGCGGACGAGATCTACGGCATCATGCCCGAGAGCGGCAACCAGCCGTACGACATGCGCGACGTGCTGGCCCGCATCGTCGATGCGGACTCGTGGACCGAGTACAAGGCGGGCTACGGGCAGACGCTCCTCACCGGCTATGCCCGCATCGACGGGTGGAGTGTGGGCATCGTGGCAAACCAGCGCACCGTCGTCCGTGCCCGGTCCGGCAAGAAGTCGCACACCGACGAGATTCAGGCGGGCGGTGTCATCTACTCGGACTCGGCCGACAAAGGCGCACGCTTCATCATGAACTGCAACCAGAAGCGCATTCCGCTGGTGTTCTTCCAGGACGTGACGGGCTTCATGGTAGGCACCCGCGCCGAGCACGGCGGCATCATCAAGGACGGCGCCAAGATGGTCAATGCGGTAGCCAACTCCGTCGTGCCCAAGTTCACGGTCGTGGTGGGCAACTCGTACGGGGCGGGCAACTACGCCATGTGCGGGCGGGCTTACGATCCGCGCCTCATGCTGGCCTGGCCCACGGCGCGCATCGCCGTGATGGGCGGGCAGCAGGCGGCCAAGGTGTTGCTCCAGATCCAGGTGCGCAAGCTGGAGAAGCAGGGCAAGGAAATCACCGACGCCGACCGCGACGAGCTACTCCAGACCATCGAGGATCGCTACGAGCGGCAGACGACGCCCTACTACGCCGCCGCCCGTCTCTGGGTGGATGCCATCATC
>JAAAOL010000247.1 GCA_009908885.1 Bacteroidota bacterium
CGCCCTCCGTTCTCATCTCTGGTCTGCGCCTCGTAGCTTAGGGGTCCTGCGTAGCGCCGCTCTCAGCCGACCAGACGACCCACCAAACGACATGCTCACCATGAAGCGCATGACCCTGATCCTCTGCCTCCTGCTGCTCGCCGCGTGTGGCGATCCGCCCGCAACGCCGCCGGATGCCGGAGCAGACGAGCAACCCACCGGGCAGCAGCTCTTCGTGTCCTACGATGACCGGGTGGACACGCTGCTGGCGAAAATGACGCTGGAGGAGAAGATCGGCCAGATGACCCAGGCCGACCAGGAGTTTCTCACCGACGAGGACCACATCCGGGAGTACTACCTCGGCAGTCTCCTCAATGGAGGTGGGTCCGACCCGGTCACCAACAGCGTGGAGGACTGGCGCGCGATGGTCGAGCGGTACCAGCGCAAGGCGATGGAGACGCGCCTCGGCATCCCGCTGCTCTACGGCGTCGATGCGGTGCACGGGCACGCGAACGTGGCCGGCGCGGTCGTCTTTCCGCACAACATCGGACTCGGGGCCACCCGCAACCCCGACCTCGTGCAGGAGATCGCCCGCATCACCGCCGAGGAGGTCCGCATGACGGGCATCAACTGGAATTTCTCGCCCTCAGTGGCCGTCCCGCGCGACGACCGGTGGGGACGGACCTACGAGGGCTTCGCCGAGATCCCGGACCTCGTCGGCGAGATGGGCCTCGCCGTCGTGCGCGGGCTCCAGGGTGACGACCTCAGCGACCCCTCGCGCGTGGTCGCCTGCGCCAAGCACTTCGTGGGCGATGGCGGCACCGTCGAGGGCACCGGCATCACGCTCGACGGCACCACCTACCCCTTCGATCGGGGCAACACGCCGCTGAGCGAGGACGAGCTGCGGCGGATCCACATGGAGGGTTACTTTACCACCATCCCCGCGGGCGTGGCCACCATCATGCCGTCGTACAGCAGCTGGAACGGCGTCAAGTCGTCCGCCAGCAAGCGCCTGCTGACGGAGATCGTCAAAGAGGAACTGGGCTTCGAGGGCTTTCTGATCTCCGACTTCGCCGCCATCGACGAGATCCCCGGCGACTACAAGAGCGACATCGCGACGTCCATCAACGCGGGCATGGACATGGTGATGGTCCCGGACCGCTACGAGGAGTTCTTCACCACGCTCAAAGAGCTGGTCGAGGAAGGTGCGATCCCGATGACGCGCATCGACGATGCCGTTCGCCGGATCCTGCGCGTGAAGTTCGCCGCCGGGCTGTTCGACGACGACTGGTCGCCGCAGGTCGATGCGAGTCTGGCCGACAGCCTCGGGGCCGCCTCGCACCGGGCCGTGGCTCGGCAGGCCGTCCGCGAGTCGCTCGTCCTGCTGAAGAACGAGGGCGCGACGTTGCCGCTCGACAAGGACGCCGCGCGCATCCACGTGACGGGGCCCGGCGCCGACGACATCGGCATGCAGAGCGGCGGCTGGACCATCGACTGGCAGGGCGCGATGGGGCCGATCACCGAGGGGACGACGATCCTGGAGGCAATCCGCGACGCCGTCTCCGAAGCCACCGAGGTGACGACCTCGGCGGATGGCACCGGCGCGGAGGGGGCCGATGCGGTCGTGGTCGTGGTGGGCGAGCGGCCCTACGCCGAGATGTTCGGTGACGACCTCGACCTGGAACTGCCGCCCGAAGACGCGCAGGTGGTCGCCAACGCGGCGGCGAGCGGCGTCCCCGTCGTGACCGTGTTGCTCTCGGGGCGACCGCTCGTCGTGCCAGAGGCGTTGGCGGCGAGCGACGCGTTCGTCGCGGCGTGGCTGCCGGGCTCGGAGGGCACCGGCGTGGCCGACGTGCTCTTCGGCGACTACGCGCCGACGGGCAAGCTCTCGTTCACCTGGCCGCGCTCCGTCGATCAGCAGCCCATCAACCGGGACGATGCGGACTACGACCCGCTGTTTCCCTACGGCTACGGGCTGACGTACTGACGCGTGAGGTTCTGCAGAAACGCGTCCACGCTCTACCGCCGCACTCACGGCGAGGCTGGCAAAGAAGAAAATGCCGATCACCCAGCTGGTGGTCGACTCCAGAACACAGCTCTGAGTGGCGATGTCCGGGACGTCTCTTCGGTGGAATTTGCGATGAACATCGTCCTGGCATATCGCGAAACTGCGAAACGGAGCCGGATCCAACACGTTGCCGCACGACTCGGCGGTAGAATAGTGGTGCACCTGCTTGACATTGGGAATGGTAACATTAACTTTACAGATGAAACCGGTTTCATTGCCATTTGAAACGCAAAGTCACGCGTAGTCATGGGCGCCACCATCCGCGACGTAGCCCGCGAGGCCGGAGTTTCCCCGGCGACGGTGTCGCGCGTCTACAACGACAGCGCGCCCGTTCGTGAAGAAACGCGGAAGCGCGTCCTGGCAACGGCGAAGCGGCTCCGCTACGTGCCCAATGGGACAGCGCGCTCCCTCAGCATCAACAAAACGCACGTGCTCGGTTTCGTCCTGCCCGAGCCGCACCGCGAGTTCTTCTCGGAGATCATCCGGGGCATCGACGAGACGGCGCATCAGGCGGGGTACAACATGCTCGTCTCCAGTACCCATAATCGCCTCGAAAACACCCACGCGGCGCTGCGTGTGCTCCGGGGACGGGTGGACGGGCTGATTGTCATGTCGCCGCACCACGAGGCCGATCTCCTGATGGAGTCGCTCTCACCTCGCACTCCGGTGGCGTTCATTATGACGGCGGTAGGGGAGACGCCCTACGACGCGTTTCAGGTCGACAATGAAGGGGGTGGCTATGAGGCGACCCGGCATCTGCTCGAACAGGGACACCGCCGCATTGCCATCATCAAGGGACCGGACGACAACCTGGATACCCGGGAACGCCTGGCTGGATATCGCGAGGCGCTGCGCGAGGCCGGGGTGCAGGCTGATCCGTCGTGGGAATTATCCGGTGCCTTCACGCGGGAGAGCGGCATTGCAGCGGCAGAGCGCCTGTTGGAACTCGATCCTCGCCCGACGGCCGTATTTGCCATGAATGATTACATGGCCTTCGGCGCGCTGGGTGCTTTCCAGATGGCAGGTCTCAACGTCCCCGGTGACGTCGCTCTGGTAGGCTTCGACGATATCATGAGCGCCCAATACGTAAATCCTCCACTATCCTCGATCCGTGTGTCGTCGGCTGAACTCGGCCGACGGGTGACACAGCGGCTCCTCGACCTCGTCGGTCGGGGTAGTGGACTCCCAGACGACCCGTTGCGCATCAAGATGGCTACGCAACTCGTCGTGCGGGACAGTTCACAGATCTCCGCATCGGGATAAAAAAATTTACACTACGATGAAACCGGTTTCATTCTTTCGGAAGCGCTTCCAGTCGCTCGTGAAGCACACCTCTAGCGGTCGCACCGTCGGCCGTAGCGCCCCGCTATTCCGAATGCCGATGGCGACGGCCTCGACGAGTGGCCCGCCTGCCCGGCCTATATCTCCTTTCATCAGCCCTGACTCTATCCCAACATCACGGAGGACCCCATGAAACGAATCGCTACGCATACGGCCCGACTACTGCTCGCAGCGGTCGTAGGACTCGGGATGATGACGCTGCCTGCCCTGGCGCAGGACGCAGAACCGCTCGGCGACGAGTTTATCTTCTTCGTCGAAGGTGTCAATCCGGAGGTGCCCAGTTCGTCCGTCAGTACCGTGGCGGACCCCGTCGACGCCGAGAACAGTGTGCTCGCTTTCGGCGGCGGGAACTTCGCCAATCCCTCGCTGACCTGGCCCGCTGAAACCGGGGCGGACATTTCGCAGAATCAGGCCGACGGCGACACGCTCTTTCTGCGGATGCGCGTCGACCCGAACGTCTACACCGACACGGACACCGCCAACGTGTACATCATGCTGCTGGACAGCCAGCAGCTCAACAACAACGGCGATCCGGGCGACGACGATATCGCCTTCCGCGCCATCTGGCCGCTGCCCGACTCGCTGTTCGACAACGAGTGGCACGACCTCGTCATTCCGCTGCCACCGGCCACCACGACCGAGCTCGACGCCGTCGACCCGGCGGCCAACCCGGTCGTGGCCAACTGGCGGTATCAGGGCGGCTTCAACCCGGACGGCAACCTGTTCGTGACGCCGGGCACGGACTTCTTCGAGGAGTTCGACTGGAGCGCCGTGTTTTCCTTTGGGCTGTTCTGGGACCAGTCCGGCGGCCCGGGCGGCACCGTCTTCGTCGATGACTGGTACATCGGCAGCGTCAACACGGACCTGAGCGGCTTTACCGGCGTGGGCGACCCGTACGCAGGGACCGTGACGGCCGAGCAGACCTCCGACGCCGAGGTAACGGTGTCCTTCACACCGCAGGACGGCGCGGCGGGCTATCGGGTGTATCTGGTAGACGAAGAGGGCGCTGACGTCACCGACCCGGAGCAGGCCAAGCTGATCCAGCG
>JAAAOL010000127.1 GCA_009908885.1 Bacteroidota bacterium
GGTCGTCCATGCGGCTCGGGGCGTTCGAATGGGCAGGTGGGAGACGGAGGCACACGGACCTCGCCGGAGCGGGGGCGACGAGATGTGCATATCATGTTTACTACCCTGGATCCGGAGCGACGTTTCTTGAGGGATTGGCAAAATCGCGGAACGCCTCTGCCGCCGCGCCGGACAACCCGCCCCCCTTAAGCGCTCACTCGGTTGTGTCGACACCTCCTGTGTCCTGCATACTTTCGCGTGTCGTGAAGTGCTTCCCATGCCCACCCGCAGTCCCGTCCTGCGGTTATCCCTCATTTTGCTTGCGGTCGCGCTCGGAACGGGCGGGGCCATGCTCTACCCCCTGTACCACGCTGCGCAGGACATGCAGGAGGAACGCCTGCACGACGTGGTGGAGAGCCAGGCCCGTCTCATCACGTCCATCACGCAGCACGTACGCACCGAGGCCGACGCGCTCCCGGCGCGCGCCGCCGTCGCCGCCACGCTCGACCTACTCATAGAAGCCCACGCGGACGGCGAAGGGTTGGGACGGACGGGCGAGTTCATCGTGGCCCGGCAGGCCGGCGACGTCCTCCACGTCCTGCTGCGCCTGGGCGCGTCGACGTCGCCCGATTCCAGCGCGCTGCGCCTTCCGGAGGACACGAGCTGGGCCCTCCCGACGCGATACGCCCTCGCGGGCCAGCGCGGGACCATCGTGGGGCCGGACTACGACGGCACACGCGTCATGGCGGCCTACACGTACCTCCCCGAGACGGATCTCGGCCTCGTCGCCAAGATCGATCTCGCCGAGGTCCGCGCGCCGTTCGTGCGGGCGGGCCTCCTCGGCGCGGGCATCGGCGTCCTGCTGATTGCCCTCGGACTGCTCTGGCTGAGCCGCGTCGGGACGCCGCTCGTGCAGCAGGCCGAAGAGCACGAGCAGCGGTACCGCCTGCTGGCCGAAAACACGGACGACGTCATCTGGACGGCCGACGCCGAGGGGCGGCTCCGCTACGTCAGCCCGTCGGTAGAACGCCTGCTCGGCTACGCGCCGGACGACCTCGTAGGTCGCCCCCTGGACACCCTCCTGCCCCAGACGGACGCGGACCGCATCCACGCCGACATCGACGAGCTCGTGCAGCAACTCGATGGCACCGCCCATCCACCGTCGCCCCCGTCCCGCGTCTACGAGCTGCAACTGACGCACCGGGACGGCACGACCGCATGGACCGAGGTGCTCGTCAACGCAGTCTCCGACGACGCCGACGCCGTTCCGTTCATCCTGGGCGTCGTGCGCGACATCTCGGAGCGACGCGCCGACGAGCAGACCCTCCGCCTCCACTCCGCCGCCGTCGACGCTGCCGCCAACGGCATCGTCATCACGGACCGCGTGGGCACGATCGTCTTCGTCAACGAGGCCTTCACCCACCTTACCGGCTATACCGCCGACGACGTGCTCGGGAAGACGCCCAGCGTGCTGCGCTCCGGCGCGCAGGACGATACCTTCTATGCCGAGATGTGGGAGACCATCCTGGCCGGCGAGGTCTGGAGCGGCAACCTCGTCAACCGCCGCAAGGATGGACAACTCTACACGGAGGAGATGACCATTACGCCGGTGCGCACCCATGACGGCACCCTCAGCCACTTCATCGCCATCAAGCAGGACGTGTCCGAGCGGCATGCCGCCGAGCAGGCCCTGCGCCAGAGCGAGGAGCGCTTCCGGCAGGCTATCCTCCACGCTCCGCTGCCCGCCATGATCTTCGACGACGCCGGGCGCATCCTCCACCTGAGCCGCGAGTGGACCCGCGTCACCGGCTACACGCACGACGACCTCCCGACCATCGACGCGTGGGTGGAACGGGCGTACGGCGACGACACCCCGCCTCCGCACTTTGGCTCAGCCGACTCCTTCGAAGACGATGGGCCCGTGCGCGAAGCAGAGCATACCATCGTCACTAAGGACGGCGAGGAGCGCATCTGGGCCGTCAGCTCGACGCTGCTGGGCCGCGACGCGCAGGGGCACCGCCTGACGGTCACCATGGCGCACGACGTGACCGGGCGCAAAGAGCACGAGCAGGCCCTCATCGAGGCCAAGGAAACGGCCGAGCAGATGAACCAGCTCAAGAGCGCCTTCCTGGCTAACATGAGCCACGAGATCCGCACGCCGCTCACGTCCATCCTCGGCTTCTCCGAGCTGCTGACCGACCGGGTGGGCGAGGACGACCAGGAGCTGACGCACCTCATCATCGGCAGCGGGCGGCGTCTGCTGGATACGCTCAACGCCGTACTCGACCTCGCCCAGCTCGAAAGCCGCACGATGAAGCTGCGCTACAGCACCGTCGACCTGGGCGCCTGCGTGGCCGACGCGCTCCGCCGCTTCGAGGACGAGATCCACCAGCGCAACCTGTCGCTCCAGCTCCACACGCCGGACGAGCCGATCCACCTTCAGCTCGACCCGACCGCGCTGGAGCGCATCATCCACAACCTCGTGGGCAACGCGCTCAAGTTCACCGAGGAGGGCGGCGTCACCCTGGATATCCACACCGATGCGCAGAACGCCTGGATCACGGTGCAGGACACGGGCATCGGCATCGAGCAGGAGTTTCTACCGAAGGTCTTCGACGCCTTCCAGCAGGAGTCCGGCGGCCTAGCGCGCGACTACGAGGGGAGCGGGCTGGGGCTAACCATCACCCGGCACCTCGTCGAGGCGATGCAGGGCACGATCGACGTGGAGAGTGTCAAGGGCGAAGGGACGACGGTTACGATCTGCTTCCCACGCACCGCCACGGCTCCCACCGAGGCCCACCGCGCCCGAACGCGAGCCGGATAGGCCGGACGGACGTGTGGGTGGCTGGATGGTTGGATGGGTGAACGGGGAGACGTGTGGATGAGGAGGATGGCTGAACGCTCGCCGCGATTTGTGTTGCGTGTCGCGTGACGTGCGAGCGCAGACGCTTCGCCAGAGCGCTCCCGGATCCACGTCCGGGACAAGCTCTCACGCATCACGTTCCCACTTCCACACTTCCATACTTTCCACACTTCCATACTTTCCACACTTCCACCCCTCCGCACGTCCACGAGACCGAGGTCACACCGTCTGCGAGTAGCGCGGCTCCGTCGAGGGCGCCGTGTCGCGGAGGTACGCGTCGAACGGCATCGCCACATTGCGGATGAAGAACTGGCCCCGGTCCGTGACGGTGATGCGCTCCGGCGTGAGGGTGACGAGGCCGTCCGCGGCGAGCGGCTCCAGGTCCGCCAGCGCGTCGGCGAAGGTGGCGTGGAAGTCGATCCCGAAGCGGCGCTCGACGGACGGGATGGAGAGCGTGCGGTCGCACATGAGGCGCATGATGACGTGGCGGCGCAGGCGGTCGTCCGCGCTGAGGCGGTAGCCGCGCGCGGTAGCCGGGCGGCCGTCGTCGAGGGCGGCGTAGTAGCGATTCAGGCCCAGTTCGTTCTGGGCGTACGCGCCGTCGAGCTGGCTGATGGCCGAGACGCCGAAGCCGTACAGCTCGCTGCCGGCGTGCGTGGAATAGCCCTGGAAGTTACGCTGCATCGTGCCCGCCACCTGCGCGCGGGCCAGGCTGTCGTCCGGGCGGGCGAAGTGGTCCATCCCCAGGTAGCGATAGCCGCCCTCGCGCGTCAGCTGGTCGATGGTCGCGAGCAGGATGCGCAGCTTCTCTTGCGGCGAGGGCAGCGCGGCCTCGTCGATCATCTGCTGGTGCCGCTTCTTCCACGGCACATGCGCGTAGCTGAAGAGCGAGATGCGGTCCGGCGCGAGGTCCAGCACCTGCTCGACGGTGCGGCGAAAGCGGTCGACCGTCTGATGCGGCAGCCCGTAGACCAGGTCGTAGCTGACGCCCTGAAAGCCGTACTGCCGGGCCCACGCCGTCGCCTGCGCCACCTGCTCGACCGGCTGCACGCGGTGGATGGCCACCTGCGTCTCGGGGTCGAAGTCCTGCACGCCGAAGCTGATGCGGTTGAAGCCCACCTGATGCGCCACGGCCACGTGCGCCTCCGTCAGCCCGCGCGGGTCGGCCTCGATGCTGATTTCGGCGCCCGGCGCCACGTAGAAGCGCTGCTGCAGGTGATGCATCAGCCGCCCGATCTCCTCCGGGTCCAGGTACGTGGGCGTACCGCCGCCCCAGTGGATCTGCACCACCCGCCGCCACGGGGCCACGCGCTCGGCCACGAGGTCGATCTCGCGCTTCACGTAGTCCAGGTAGCGGGCGATGGTCTCGCGCTGCTGCGTCACGCGCATGTGGCAGGCGCAGTAGTAACACAGCTGCTGGCAGAACGGCAGATGCACGTACAGCGAGAGGTCGCCGTGCGGCCCGTCGTTGGCCTCCTCGACCACGCTCAGATAGTCGCTGGGCCCGAAGGCGTCGGTGAAGTGCGGCGCCGTGGGATAGCTCGTGTAGCGCGGC
>JAAAOL010000443.1 GCA_009908885.1 Bacteroidota bacterium
CAGTCCCTGATCATCGTGCCAGACCGCTTCTTACGCACTTGAGGGAAGACCGTAGGTTGGATCGGCCAGATACGCTCGAATCGCTTCCCGGATGATGGCGACGTTCCACTCATAGAACCTGATGGCGGTCTCCATCCGGTGCAGTTGCAGTCGAAGGACGGCTCGAATCGATCGTTGTCGAGGGTTGGATGGGGGGCGTTGCACCTCGACGCTGCGGTGCTGCGACTTCTCCCCCAGGCCCGGCGGGCCAACGTTGCCCGCCCGGTCATCTCCAGGTGGTTTGTTGCCCGATATCGCGCTTCGTGCGGGTCGTCATCTTCCGCGTCTCCGTCTGTGGAGACGGTCCAAAGACCTCCACGAAGCCGAAGCCCTTCAGGTGCGCCGCAATCGGAACGTGAATGTAGTCGAGACCATCGGCCTCGGGAGGATGCAATCACTGGGGCTCGAAGCGACTTCGCAACGTGTTGGTGTGGCTTATAATACTACGAAAACCATCGGCCAACTGCGTACGTCCGAATATGACAGAGCGCAGCTTTGGACGTTTGAAAGGCCAGGCGCTGTCGCTCTCGCCAGGGTATCTGCAACGGGACGACCCTGCGACGGCGCGCCCGTCGGCCGAGTTGTCGATGGAGGTTTTCCAGGAGAGCGCGAGGAAGGCAGGAAGGCGCTTATTCTGTCGGTAAAGAGGTGCGCTCCTCAGCCATCATCTCCCAGACGACGAGGAACAGCGCGGCCACGAGCGGGCCGATCACGATCCCTGAGATCCCGAACACGGTCAGCCCGCCCAGCGTCGAGAGCAGCACGAGGTAGTCCGGCATCTTCGTCTCGTGGCCCACGAGGATCGGGCGGAGGACGTTGTCCGCCAGCCCGATGACGAGCGTGCCTCCTGCGATCAGGACGATTCCTTCCCAGATAGAGCCCGTGGCGAGGAGAAAGAGGGCCGCCGGCCCCCAGATGAGGGCCGCGCCAATGACCGGCAAGAACGAGAACACGGCCATCGCTACGCCCCAGAACAAGGCGGCTTCCATGCCCACTATCGCAAACAGCACCCCGCCGATCGTGCCCTGTACGGCCGCCACCACCAACGTCCCTTTCATCGTGGCACGAGTGACTTCGGCGAACTTTGCGAACAGCCGTCGTTCCCGCTCGTCTCCCAGCGGGAGCGCTCGGACGATCCCGGCGAGGATGCGCTCCCAGTCGCGGACGAAGAAGAACAGGAAGTAGAGCATCAGCGCGAAGAAGATCGTGAACGTGAGCATGTCCTGTCCTATAGCAAGGGCCTGCGTGGCGATGTACTGGCTCGCCGCCACCGCCGCGTTCTCTATCGAGGTCCGCAGCCCGTCTATCTTGATGCCGTAGCTGGCAAGGAGGTCGGTCACGGCCGGGGTCGATCGCTCGATAAAGTCGATGGGGGCATGAAGATTCACCTCGCCGGAAGCGATGCGCCGGTAGAGGCCGAGGGCCTGGCGGGTCACCTCGGTGACCAGCAGGGCGAACGGGACGAGGATGACGAGGATGACGGTCAGCGTGGTCAGGAGGGCTGCCGCGCTGGGTCGTCCTCGTACGAGCCGTAACCAACGCCGGAAGACGGGCCGAAAAAGGATAGCCAGCACGATGGCCCAGAACACCGGCATGAGGAATTCCCACACGATCCACAGGAACGCCCCGGTCGTCAGGAGGACGAGACCCAGGAAGAAGCGGCTTTCGAGAGTCAGTAGGCGCATTGTATCTCGAAGAAGAGGAGGTTGAGCCCCCTTCGCAGCTTGCCGGGGTCCGGGGAGGCTGTAGAGGCATTGAGGCCGGCGGGTCACGTGACGTTCTCAGCGTGCGCCTGGTCGGTATATCAGCTCCGCCTGATCCTTACCCCTGAAGCTGAGGAGTACATGCCAGCGGGTTCGACCAGGCCGCGACGCCGGACGCTACGCGCGGCATTCAAAGCTACGCCCTCTGTCTGTTACGAACAAGCTGCCTGCGTTCGCTCCCAGGGCAATCGCATCACCTGGAGGGCGTCTTGGAGTCCCCTTTCCTGTAGGCTCAATCCGCCCTTGCAGCCGATGCAGACGACCTCTCCCGCTTCGATTGCAACCCGTTTCCGCCAACTCGAAGATCCGCGCCGTGGTCACGGTCGGCTCCGCAGCCGCGGGGCAGATGATGAAGCGGCACACGGGGAGTTGCGTGCGCTCGGCAGTGTGCGCAGTCATTGCGCCGTCTTTATGCCGGGCCCGGGCGGTCAGGTCGTCGTGGCAGAACGCGCGGTAGCATCCACGTCGGCGGGGGACACGCCGCGCCAGGTGGCGATCTGCGCGATGATCTGGTCGCGCACCTCGTCGCGCAGTCGGTCCGCATCGGCGGCGGTGAGGCCCTCCGTGGGGATGGGCGGAAACACTTTGAGGCGGATGCGGCTCACGTCGCCGAGGCGCCAGTCGTGCTTCGGGAGGGCGTTCTGGGTGCCGTCGATGGCGAGGGGCAGGATGGGCACCTGCGCCTTGATGGCCAGCCGGAAGGCGCCGTCCGTAAAGCGCAGCACGCGGCCGTCGCGCGAGCGCGTGCCCTCGGGAAAGAACATCACGGAGCACTTGTCGCGCAGCACCCTGCGCGCGCGAACCAGCACGCGGGCCCGGCTCATCTTGTCGCCCCGATCCACCGGAATGTCCTCGGCGAGGCGCATCATCCAGCCCGCGAACGGCAGCTTGAACAACTCGATCTTGGCCACCCACTTCATCTCCCACGGCAGGCAGCTGATGATGGGGATGTCGGCGTTCGACTGGTGGTTGCTGACGACGACGTACGGGTTGCGCGGATTCTCGACGGTCGTCCCGAGAATCTCGATCTGCCAGGCCGGGTTGACCTTCGTCATCGCCATGCCGAGGCGCCGAAACCAGCGGCCCGTGCGGTACCGGGCCGGGTCGCGGTCGAAGAGGCGGACGAGGGCCAGCAGCGGCAGCCAGACGACGATGAGGACGATGATGGCCGTCCAGACCCAGAGGGAACGAAGTGCGGTGCGCATAACAGCGAGGTGCAAACGGACGAGCACGGCAGGTGCTCGTCTGAATGCCTGACGCGCGCCGAGGTTCGCCCGTCCCCGGGAAACGTTGCTCACGACGCTCGCGTTGTAGCCCGCCCCGCGCGCTTCGCCCCGCTCGACGGCATGGACGTCCTCAAGTATTTCTACGAAGAGCCCGCCTCGCTGGAGGTGCTGACGCCGGACCTGGACCCGGACGCGCGGCAGCAAGACGGCCCGTCGATGGCGCTGGAGGAGCTGCTCGATGCGCCGCGGTACTACCGGGGCTACCTGGCCGGTCGCAACCTGGACACCGACCGCGTCGGCGCGACGGCCCTGGCTCGTCCGGAGGCGTTCGTCGACCCGCTGATGGACTGGCTGGGCGACCGGGCGTGGACGGCGGCGGGCGAGGGCGGACCAGCGGGATCGCGCACCGCGGCGGACGTCCGTTCTCTGCTGCACGATCCCGGTGACATCGCCGTGCTGGCCTGCGGCGCTGAGGCTGTGGACGCCGCCGCCCTGATCGCCACGACGCGGGCCGAACGCCGCCGTGCGCTCGATGCGGTGCGGCATGTGCTGGGGCAGGCCGAGGTGGTCCTGTTTCCCGAGCCCGCCCACCACGGGCACGACTGGAGCCTGTTCAGCGCCCGGCCCCTCCGTGCGCCTTTCGTCGCTGCGCTGCGCCGGCATCCCGCTCCCGACGTGCGACGCTTCGTGCTCCCCTTCCAGCGGGCCCGTTCCGAACACAAGTTTTATTTCGAGACATGGCAACTGAACGCGCTGCCGGACTACGTCGAGGAAGTGTGAGTGCCCACGACGACCATACCCGGTGGATGCGTCGCACGCTCTCGCTCGCCGAACGTGGGGCGGGCACCGTCAGCCCGAACCCGCTGGTCGGGGCCGTGCTGGTCGGGGCGGGCGACACGCTGCTGGGCGAAGGGTGGCACCGGCGCTACGGCGGCTCCCACGCCGAGCGGCACGCGCTGGAGCAGGCCCTGGCCGAGCACGGGACCGACGCCGTCCGGCAGGCCACGCTCTACGTCAACCTGGAGCCGTGCAGCCACCACGGCAAGACGCCGCCCTGCGCCGATCTCATCATCGAGCACGGCGTGCCACGCGTCGTCGTCGGCATGACGGATCCGTTTCCGCCGGTGGCCGGGCGCGGGATCGCCCGGCTGCGGGAGCAGGGCGTGGAGGTCATCGAGGACGTCCTCGGGGCGGTGTGCCGGCGCTTCAACGAGGCGTTCGTGCACCACGTCCAGACGCGGCGTCCGCTCGTGACGCTCAAGGTCGCACAGACGCTGGACGGCCGCATCGCCACCGCCACGGGCGACTCCAAGTGGGTGTCC
>JAAAOL010000451.1 GCA_009908885.1 Bacteroidota bacterium
TGTGGTCGACCATGCGAAGTTGGGCTTCACCGAGGTGCGCATCGGCTTCGTCCCGGCCATCGTGATGGTCTTCGTGCTGCGCAAGCTGGGCGAGGCCGCGGCGCGCGACCTGCTGCTGCGCGGGCGACTCATCTCGGCGCAGGAGGCCGCCGATGTCGGACTCGTGACGCAGGCCATTCCGGCGGACGACCTGGACGACGCCGTCGACGCGCTGGCCCACGAGATCGCCACGGAGACGAGCGGCTCGGCGGTAGCGCTGACGAAGCGAATGCTGGCGCAGGTACCCGGGATGGGCCTGCAGGAGGCGCTCAGCTACGCCACGCAGATGAACGCCTTCGCCCGGGGCACGGAAGACTGTCAGGCAGGCATCGCGGCGTTTCTGGAAAAGACCGATCCCCCGTGGAAATCCACCTGACTCCCTGCGTTGACCCTCGTCAATGCAGGACGATGATGCGCTGGGTGTCGACGCGACCGTTGGCTTCCAGCCTTACGAGGTAGACGCCATTCGAAAGCCCCGTCGCTTTGAGCTGAGCTGTATGGCGGCCTTCCGAGAGAAAGCTGCGCACAGGTGTCGCTACCTCGCGTCCCAGCAGGTCGAACACGCGGAGGCGCACGTCAGCCGGAGTGGTCAGTTCGAACGAGAGCGTCGTCGTTTCGGAAAACGGATTCGGATGGTTCGGCAGCAGTCGGTGGGTCGAGGCCGGAAGAGAGGGGTCTTCTGCATCCAGTACGACGCCGCCTTCCTGGAAGACGGCGAGTTGACTGGAACCGTCAGGTGGGTCCGATGCGCTGTACGTAGCCACCCACATATTGCCGTAGGTGTCGGTCGCGATGGCTGTGACGTTGTTCGCTGGGAGGCCGGAGTTAGTGGTGTCGTACACCGTCCAGGCATCTCCTTCGCGCTTCACGAGCCCGCCCTTCGTGCCGATCCACAGCGCATTGCCCTTCACGTGGAGGGCGTTGATCGAGTCCGAAGGAAGCGGTGAATTTGCCATTGTGATATTCGACAGCGCTCCGTCTACATATCGAAACAGGCCACCATACCACATGGCGACCCACGCACCGTTGGAAGCATCGAGTGCCAGATCTGAGACCCAGTCACTCCGTTCCGGGACAGGCAAATCTGCGAGGATGGTCCAGTTCTCTCCATCGAAACGACGAAGGTCGAAGGTAGAACAGGGCACCTCATCTGGATGGCATCCGTTCCATGCTGCACCCCATAGGGTATCGGCACTATCGACGGCGAGGTGGTACAGTAGTGATGCATCCCAATCCTCTTCGGCGTTGAAATCTGGTACCCAAACGACAGTCCAGGTTGAATCTTCGTATAAAGCCAAACCCTCAGGGTGACCCAGTCGTGCTTCTTGGCGGCTCGCCCACACACGTCCCTCAGAGTCAGCGGCGATGTCAAGTATGTTTAAGCCGACCAGGTCACGTTCACCGATCTGGATAGTAGGTCCCGATGCATCGATGGGAAAAATGCCACAGCCGTACGGCTCATACCAGCATCCCGTCCAGAGTATGCCCCTTGCGTCGACCGCTATCTCATTTACCCACCCGTTCCAGAGCGGGAGATCTGTACGTGAAAATACCTGCCATGCGTCGTTGCTGTAAACATACAGTTCTCCATTCTGGGCCCACACTCGTCCAAGGTTGTCTACCTCGATGGCCTTGATATAGACATCTTCTGGGATCGGTGTATTGGTATGATCATACACGAACCACTCGCCGGGCTGGCCCGATGCGGGCGATGTGCTCAAGAACAGAAGGCAAGCGAGACAGAGGATCCGGTACATCATCGGAATACACATCGATGGCGCAGGGAGTAAGCGACGCTATCAACGATACACGCCCATACAGTTCAATAGGTAAACGAAGCATCGAGATCCGCGCGGCATGAGAAGTCGCTACGATGCTGTGAGTTGCAGGGCGTGCGGGCAACGATTCCGGAAGCGCATCTTACGAAGAGTATCCATCAGCAATCGACGTCCCTCTCGCAATAAACGCGGTCGCCATGCCCCAGAACGTCACGCAGAAGCTCATCGAAAGTCACCTCGTCGACGGCACGATGACGCCCGGCGAGGAAATCAAGCTCAAAATCGACCAGACGCTGACCCAGGACGCCACAGGCACGATGGTGATGCTGGAGTTCGAGGCGATGGGGATACCCCGCGTCGAGACGGAGCTATCGGCCCAGTACGTGGACCACAACCTGATCCAGTCCGACTACAAAAACCCGGACGATCATCTCTTCCTGCGGAGTGCGTGCAAGAAGTACGGCGTCTGGTACTCCCGGCCCGGCAATGGCGTGAGTCACCCGGTGCACCAGGAGCGCTTCGGCAAGCCGGGCAAGACGCTGCTCGGCTCCGACAGCCATACGCCCTCCGCCGGGGCTATCGGGATGCTCGCCATTGGCGCGGGCGGCCTGGACGTGGCCATGGCGATGGCGGGCAAGCCGTACAGCCTGCCGATGCCGGAGGTCTGGGGCGTCAAGCTCACGGGCGAGTTGCCAGACTGGGTGAGCGCCAAGGACGTCATCCTGGAGATGCTGCGCCGCCACGACGTGGACGGCGGTGTCGGGCGCGTCATCGAGTACTACGGGCCGGGCCTCGACACCTTGAGCGCCATGGACCGGCACGTGATCGCCAACATGGGCACCGAGCTGGGCGCGACGAGCACAGTCTTCCCGTCCGATCAGGAGGTGCGCCGCTTCCTGAAGCGCCAGGGCCGCGAGGAGGACTGGACCGAACTGACGGCCGATCCAGGCGCGGAGTATGACGTGCATGAAGAGATCGACCTGTCCGAGGTCGTCCCGCTGATCGCCACCCCGAGCAGTCCGGGCAACGTGGTGCCGGTGCGTGAGGTCGAGGGGCAGGAGATCTACCAGAGCTACGTCGGCTCATCGGCCAATCCCGGCTTCCGCGACTTCGCCGTGGCCGCCGAGATCGTGGACGGCGAGCAGGTGCATGACCGCGTCTCGTTCGACGTGAATCCGACCTCGCGCCAGATCCTGGAGAACCTGATGAACTTCGGCCATCTCCAGAAGCTGACCCGCGCCGGGGCGCGCATCCATCAGGCCGGGTGCAACGGCTGCATCGGCATGGGGCAGGCCCCCGCGACCGGCCGCATCAGCCTGCGCACGGTGCCGCGCAACTTCCCGGGCCGCAGCGGCACAAAGGAAGACGCCGTCTACCTCGTCAGCCCCGAGACGGCCGCCGCGTCGGCGCTCACGGGTAAAATCACCGACCCGCGCGACCTGGAGGACCTGTACGGGATGAGCTATCCGCGCGTCGAGGAGCCGATGGACATTTCCGTCAACGAGGACCAGCTCGTGTCGCCGTCCACCAATGGGCAGGACGTGGAGTTGGAGAAAGGCCCCAACGTGGTCTCGCTGCCGCAATTCGAAGGGCTCCCGGACACGCTGGACGGGCCGGTGCTCCTGAAGGTGGGCGACGACATCTCGACCGATGAGATCATGCCCGCTGGGTCGCGCATCCTGCCGTACCGCAGCAACATCCCCGAGATCAGCAAATTCGTCTACGAGCAGGTGGACGAGTCCTTCTACGACCGGGCGATGGAGTATCAGGACAGCGGCTTCGTCATCGTCGGCGGCGAGAACTACGGGCAGGGCTCCAGCCGGGAGCACGCCGCCATCGCGCCCCGCTACCTCGGCATGCGCGCTGCGCTCGTCAAAAGCTACGCCCGCATCCACCGGCAGAACCTGGCCAACTTCGGCATCCTGCCATTGCTCTTCGACGACCCGTCCGACTTCGACCGGATCGACCAGGGCGACGTGCTGCGGCTCCCGGACGTGCGCGCGGCCATTCAGGAGGGCACGGAGATCGAGGTCGTCAACGAGACCAAGGGCGAGCGCTACACCGCACACCACGACCTGACGGAACGCGAGATCGAGATGGTGCTGGAAGGCAGTCAGGTCGGCGTCATCCGGCGAGAATTTGCATCCGCGAATGTGTAGGTTAGACCGGTCCTGCGCGGCACCGTGCGGGCCGTCGTCCGAACCCAGCGCTTCCGTTCTCGCTCGATCCTGATGCCTTCTGACGCGGTCGCCGACGATCTTCCTTGGCCCTTCTACGACCGTCCGTGGAAGGGGGCAGAACGCGAGGCGGCGCATGCGCTGTGGGCGTGGCATCAGGAACTGGCGGCCTGGGCGGAGGCGGGGCGTATGACGCTCATGGACGTCGATGAGGCCCGCGCCGCTGCCGAGGCCGGTCAGCGCCTCCCGATGGTGCCCGACGCCGTCAGCGAGGCGGCCTACGCGGCGTGCAACGAGTTCGGTCTCCCGCGGACGCTTTTAGCCCGACAGATTCCGGCGGCGGACCGGTTT
>JAAAOL010000019.1 GCA_009908885.1 Bacteroidota bacterium
CATGACGGGCACGACGGAGCGGCATCTGGATCTGGAGCGCAACCTCGCCCGCTACCTCGACAAAGAAGCCGCCATCGTGTGGAACTACGGCTATATGGGCGTGATGGGCACCATCGCGGCACTCGTCGACGGGCCGGACACGATCATCATCGACAGCCTATCGCATGCGTGCATCGTGGATGGCGCGCGTGTGGCATCGACGGGCAAGCCGTTCCGGGTCTACCGCCACAACGACATGGATAGCCTGGAAGAGCAACTTCAGGCCGCACAGAAACGCCGCCGCGGTGGTATCCTGATCGTCACGGAAGGCGTCTTCGGCATGACGGGCGACCTGGCCCCCCTTCCCGAGATCTGCGAGCTGAAGGAACGCTATGGCGCACGCCTGTTCGTGGACGATGCGCACGGCCTCGGCGTCATGGGGCCGAGCGGCGCCGGGACGGCAGAACACCAGGGCGTGCAGGATCGACTGGATCTCTATTTCGGCACGTTCGCCAAGTCGTTTGCGGCCATCGGGGGCGTGACGGCGGGCGAAGAGCGGGTCATCGACTACATCCGCTACAACGCCCGCACCAACATCTTCGCGAAGAGCTTGCCGCTCGTCTACGTGGAGGCCGTCGATGCTGCGCTGGAGGTGATCGACAGCGAGCCCGAGCGCCGGGAGCAGGTCTGGCACATCGCGCGGCGCTTGCAGCAGGGATTGTCTGATCTCGGATTCAACATTGGCAGCACCGCCTCGCCGATCACGCCCGTCTATCTCCCGGCGGACGACGAGGCGACGGTGCTGCGCGCTATCCGCATGCTGCGCGACGAACTGGGCATTTTCGCGTCGGCGGTGACGTACCCCGTGGTCCCGCGCGGCGTGATGCTCTTCCGGCTGACCTCCACGGCAGCCCACACCGACGACGACGTCGACCGCACCATCGAGGCGTTTCGTCTGCTGCGCGACCGGCTACACCTGCATGGCACCGCGGGAGAGGGCCGCGTTCCAGGACCGACCTCCCTCGTCGGTCGAGATTAAACGCGCGGTCTGGTATCAGCTTGCTTCTTCAGATCCCGTCCCCAGTCCCTTATTCCCCGACGAATGACGTATCTCATCGGTGGCATCCAGCAGGTAGGCATCGGCGTGCGCGACGTGGACCAGGCGTGGCGCTGGTACCGCCGCCACTTCGGGATGGACGTGCCCATCTTTCAGGATGCAGACGAGGCCCCACTCATGACGCGTTACACCGGCGGCGTGGTGCACCGGCGCACGGCCACGCTGGCGCTCAACTTGCACGGTGGAAGTGGCTTCGAGATTTGGCAATATACCAGCCGGACTCCGCAGCCACCGCCGTTCGAGGTGCGCCTCGGTGATCTGGGGCTCACGGCGGTGCGGATGGGAAGCTGGGACGTAGCCGCGACGCATCGTGCCTTTCAGCAGGATGGACTCGACCTGCAGACCGACGTAGCCGCCACCCCGGCAGGCGCGCCCCACTTCATGCTCCGCGATCCCAACGGGCTCCTCTTCGACGTCGTCCCGCGTACGCATCATTTTGCCCGTGGAACGCCTGCTACCAGCGGACCGTGCGGGGCGCTCATCGGCGTTTCGGACATCGACCGGGCGCGGACGCTCTATTCCGATCTGCTGGGCTACGATGCGGTGGCGTACGACGAGACCGGCACGTTCGGCGACTGGGCAGCGCTCCCCGGCGGGGAGGGGCGGTTCCGGCGGGTGCTCTTGACGCGCAGCACGCCGTGTCGAGGTCCTTTCGCCCGCCTCTTCGGGCCGAGTCACCTCGAACTGGTGCAGACGCTCGACCGCACGCCGCGCCGCATCTTCAAGGACCGCTTCTGGGGCGACCTCGGCTTCATCCACCTCTGCTTCGACGTGCAGGGCATGGACGCGCTAAAGCAGGCCTGCCACAGTGCCGGCTATCCATTTACCGTGGACAGCAATGACTCGTTCGACATGGGCGAGGCCGCCGGACGTTTTGGCTACATCGAAGACCCCGATGGTACGCTGATCGAGTTCGTGGAGACGCACCGCATGCCCATCTGGAAGACGATTGGCTGGTATCTCAACCTGCGCAAGCGACCGCACGGCAAGGCGCTCCCAGACTGGATGCTAAAGCTGCTGGCGCTGAACCGGGTGAAGGAATAGCAGAGCGAATCAGCAGGGACCTGGAAGTGACGCGGCTGTAATGCAGGAGGGGGCTTCGTCGACGCCGCTCCACGCACTACCAAACACGCAAGAGCATCACAGTGAACTTCGTCCTTCGAGGGCGCGGGAGAGGGTGGCTTCGTCGGCGTATTCGAGGTCGCCGCCGATGGGCAGGCCGCGCGCGATACGGGTGACGCTGACGCCGAGCGGCTTCAGGAGCTGCGAGATGTAGTACGCCGTGGTGTCGCCTTCGACGTTCGGGTTGACGGCCAGGATCACTTCCTGCACCTCCACGTCTTCGGCTTCGGGATAGAGCGTCGAGCGTTCGGCCACCTGCCCGTTTTCGGGCGACTCGGACGCTGCCTCGGAGGATGTTTCCTCAGAGGATGTTGCCTCGGAGGAGGCTTCCTCGGCGGGCGCGTCGGACGGTTCCGGCGCGGCGGAGGGGCGCAGGCGGGCCACCAGCTCGCGGATGTGCAGGTCTTCCGGCCCCACGCCGTCGAGCGGCGAGATGACGCCGCCCAGCACGTGGTAGACGCCCCGGTACTCGCCGGTGCGCTCCAGGGCCAGCACGTCGTTCGGCTCCTCCACCACGCACACGACGGAGTGGTCCCGCTTGGGCGAGCGGCAGATGGGGCAGGGGTCCGCGTCCGTCACGTTGTAGCAGATCGTACACTGCTTGACGTGGTCCTTGACGGCCACGAGCGCCTTGGCGATCTCGACGACGTCCTCGCGCGGCATCTTCAGCACGTAGGCCGCCAGCCGCTGCGCCGTCTTGCGCCCGATGGTGGGCAGCCGCGTGAACTGCTCCACCAGCGCCTCGACGGATTCGGAGGTGAACTGCATAGGGACAGGTTTCGGGTTATGGGTTGCGCATTGCGGGTTTGGAAGGTAGCCCTGCAGAGCGACAGCGGGACGTCACCACCCGAAACCCGGAACGCACAACTCGAAACCCGTGATTACAGCCCGAGCTGACTCAGGTCCATGCCGGGAGGCAGGAGGCCGCCCGCGCTCTTTTGCATCTCCTGCTTCGCCATCTCGCTGGCCTCGTCGAGCGCCTTGTTTACGCCCGAGATGATGAGGTCTTCGAGCAGTTCCAGGTCGTCCGGGTCCACCACCTCGCGCTCGATCTCGATGGCGGTGACGCGCTGGGCGCCGTTGGCGGTCACCTTCACCATGCCGCCGCCCGCCTCGGCCGTGACGGATTTGGAGGCCAGGTTCTCCTGCGCCTCGCTCATCTTCTGCTGCATCTCCATCATCTTGCCGAAGAGGTCGGCCATGTTGCCTTTGCCGCCGTTCATAACAGGTTGGGGTCTGGGGCTGGTCTGTGGTTCGAAATGATCGATGGAAACATACCGCAGCGCCCCGCCGATGTTCGCCGCTTCGGACACATCCGGTGTAACGATGACGGGCACCCCGGCCGGCTAGGCGGAGGTCTCGTCGCCTGCGTCGCGGGGTCGCACCGTCCCGCCGAGGACGAGCGCGGCGGAGATGATGAGCAGGTTTTTGACGATGTACTGCCCTTCCATCGTCGGCGCGTAGGGCGCGCGGCCCGGCTGGAACGTCACCTCCGGCAGCAGCACCAGCGGCATGAAGGTGCCCACCATCTGCAGGAACAGCAGCGCGATGGCCACCCGCGTCAGCGCTGGGATGAGGAACGATATACCGATGGCCACCTCCCACCATCCGATGACGGCCACCCACGCGGGCGGATCGAACAGCGGCATCCATGCCACCGTCTCTTCGACGAGCGGCGCGGCGGGCGAGAGGCCGAGCGGCTTGAGGATGCCGAACCAGATGAAGATGATGCCGAGCGAGACGCGCAGCGCCGTCATCCCGTAGCGGCGCATGAAGGTCGCAATGGCACGGTCCGTCCGGTCGAGGTCGAGGGGCATGGCTCCGATTCTAGCTCTCTGAGGGCAGCGGGGCGAGGGAGGAAATGATACGGGGCACGCCGCGCCAGGATCTGTGGGTGAGATTATACTGATTCGGTTTCGCAAGGTCGGGATACGCCAAGACGATGTTCATCGCACATGCCATCGTAGAGACGCCTCGGCGAGACGTCTCTACCAACCGGGTTTGTCGCCTGTGCGGACATCGCCACGCTGAACTCGTATAAATCCTCTCAGCAACGCGACGATGCCTGTTACCTCAACCGAACCGCCCCCAACGCGTCTGTGCGCCGATGCCTGCCTACCGCTA
>JAAAOL010000438.1 GCA_009908885.1 Bacteroidota bacterium
TCTGAAGCGAGCCCAGCGAGCGAGTTCGATCCCTCGCAGCGGAGCCGGAGCCACGGTCAGGCGGGTTCTTCTGAGCCTTGATCTTTTCCGTCCGTTTTTGGATCAAGCCAAAACGGACAGCCTCTCTTGCAGAGCCGTTGGCGGCTAACCGGCCAAACCGTAGCAAAGAACGACGGTGACGTCAGAAATAACTTCACACCACTGGGGTTGACCAAGAGCGAGCCGACGTCCGTTAAACACATACCCTTCCGCGAAGGAGGGGCGGGGAGGATGCAAGCTTTGCCCCGAGGTCACGAACTGCCCGGTGTGGGCTCAGAACATGCCAACCACAGGCTGTTCTGAATGACGACGCAGAGAGCACCCCGCTGAACGGATGTGCGGAACCTGCGTCCCCGCCCGGGGATGCTAGAGGCACCATGCCGGACGACACGACAGAGCAGAGGGTGCCGCTCCACGGGCTCCGCGCCTTCGTGCTCTACAGCAACGCGCCCGTCGCGGGCATCGCCGTGGCCTTCATGCTGGGCACGTACGCCTGGCTCGGGCTGCCGCTGGACGGGCCGCTGCTCGTACTGGCGACCTGTGGGGCCTTCCTGGTCTACCAGGCCGACCGCGTCCTGCACGTGCCGCCCGAGGACGTGATCAACCAGCCCGAGCGTCGCGCGTGGAGCCAGCGGCACCGCGGGGCAACCTGGAGCCTGACGGCAGTGGCGCTCGTCGGCGCGCTGCTCGCGATGCCGTTCCTGCGCGGTCCCACGCTGCTGCTGGGAGCCGGACTGGCGGGGCTCAGCCTCCTCTACGTCGCGCCGCTGCTGCCCGGCCAGCGACGGCTCAAGGGCGTCTGGTTCCTGAAGCCGCTGGCGATTGCGGCAGCCTGGGCCGTGGGCGGCGTGGTGGCGCCGGTCCTGGAGGCGGGGAAGTCCGTCACCCTCGCCGTCGTCACGCTGGCCGGGGCGCGGCTGCTGTTCGTCCTGCCGAATGCGCTGCTGGCCGACTGGCCGGACCGCACGGGCGACCGCCGCGCCGGACTCGGCACGCCCGCCCTTCGCTTCTCGCAATCCACAATCCAGCGACTCGGCCTCCTGTCGCTCGCGGGGAGTGCTGGGTTGCTGGCCGTGAGCGGGGTGCTGCTGCGCGTCGGGTGGCTCCTGGCCGTCGACGGCGTCGGGCTCGCGCTGATGGGCTGGGCCGTGCTCCGGGCGCCGCGAGCGTCGCGCTGGTTCTACGGCGTCACCCTCGACGCCATCGTCGCGTGGCCCGGCGTCACCTGGGGCGTCGTCGTGCTCGGTGAATTGGTTTGACACCGATTCCTTTTCGTGCGTGGTACCGTGGTTCGTGATGCGTATTCTGGACGGCGAAAGCCTCCGCAATGCTCCCCGGATAGGGTCTTATACTGATTCAGATTGTTGATGTCGGGATCCTGATGTGGCCTGTCGTGGTCCGTGGTCCGTGATGGGGAAGGGCCATCGCCCCATCAGCTCATGTTCACGCATTATACCAACTCCGGTTAATGAGTTGGTGTATGGAGGGTTGAAAGTGTGAAGGGTCGGAGGAGCGTCACGTCCATACGTCCACACCCACGCACTTCCAACCCCAAATCCGGCCTCGCGGGGCTACGTCATACCACCATGGTGCAGCCGGATTTGGTATTACACATTACGCGTTCCGTTCTCGGCGATATGGACAGTGCCCGGCGAAGACGGTATTCGAGAAGGACATGGAATGGGAACCATGGTGCCGGGACGGACCAACAGGAACGCTCCTGCCGCTGCGGTGTCTGTATTGCACCGAGGGCACTTTGAGCGCCCTATCAAGTGGATGTGGCTCGGGCTATACTGTGGCCATCCCGGGTGCGCGCATGATCGAACCCAACCTGTTGCTGAATCGACCTTTGTGATGACCCTACGACGACTCGGTTGTACGCTGGTACTTCTTCTGCTGGCCGTGCCGATGGCGACCGCGCAGCCCGCGCTGCCGCTTCAGATGGACCTGGACCACGCCGCCTTCGCCTACTCGGAGGACGCGTCGCTGCTGGAGGTGTATCTCGCCTTCGGCGCCAAATCGCTCGACTACGAAGCGCGCGCGCAGGACTATGCGGCCCAGCTGCCCATCGACCTCTCCGTCGTCCGCAGCACCGACGCGGCGCTGGAGGACACGCCGAGCGATCCGATCTGGACCGACTCGCTGACGCTGACGTTCGCCGTGCCCGACACCGCTGGGCTGGCGCCCGGGCAGTACTTCGTGCATCAGGTGCGGACGGCGGTGGCCCCCGGCGAGTACGAGCTGCACGTGCGCATCCCGGGAGACTCGGCCCGGCAGGCCCTGCGCCTGCAGCGCGACGTGCTGGTGCCCGCCTTCGACGACGCCAGCCTCGTGGGCCTCTCGGACATCACCCTGGCGACCTCCATCACGCAGAGCGACGACGCGCAGGGCCTGTTCTACAAGAATGGCCTCGACATCCGCCCTAATCCAAACCAGCTCTACGGACGGGCGCTCGGGGAGGTGTACTACTACGCCGAGGCCTACAACACGGACAACCTCGCCGGGGAGTCGGGGCAGTACACGCTCCTGGCCTACGTGGCCGAGGCGAACCGCCCCCAGCCGCTCCCTGACCTGCAGAAGCGTACCCAGCGTGAGGCCCGCTCGCCCGACGTGCTCGTCGGCGCCTTCGACATCAGCGACCTGCCGAGCGGATCGTACTTCCTGCGCCTCGCGCTCCTCAACGACGACAACGAGGCTGAGGTGGAGCAGGCGCGCAAGTTCTTCGTCTACAACCCCGCCATCCAGCGGGAGGCGCCTGCGGCCATGGAGGTCTCCTTCGAGACGAGCCAGTACGCGTCCATGCCGGAGGAGGAGGTGGAGCAATCCCTGAAGCACATCGACCTGATCGCGACGGATCGGGAGCGCCGCCGGGCCAACAACATCCAGGATCTGGACGAGCAGCGGCGCTTTCTGATGACCTTCTGGCAGAAGCGCGACCCGAACCCGTCGACGGCCTCCAACGAGTTCCGAGAGCAGTTCTACGAGCGGCTCCAGTACGCCAACCAGCGCTACTCGAATAGCTTCCGCGAAGGCTGGCAGTCCGACCGGGGCCGCGTCTACATCAAGTACGGCCCGCCCGCGCAGCGCGACCCGCACCTCTACGACACGGACGCCCTGCCGCATGAGATCTGGCAGTACAACAACATCCCCGGTGAAGGGCAGGCCACGTTCGTCTTCGCCGACCGCGACGGCTTCGGCGACTTCGAACTGATCCATTCGACGGTGGCCGGTGAGCGGAGGTCGCCCGACTGGCGCAGCATGATCCGGCGCTGAGTCGGGGCGCCCGTGCAGCTCAATCCTCCCGCTTTTCAACGAAAAACCCAAGCGAAGCTCCTCCCATCGGTGAGGAGCTTCGTATGTTTTACAGCTACCGCCGATCCGCTCATTACCAGCGAACAGCAACGTCCTCATGGATCTGGACTTCGTGTACATCGAAGACCTCGCCCGCCACGACGGCGAGGAGGTCACCGTCAAAGGATGGCTCTACAACAAGCGCGGCTCGAAAGGGCTCTATTTTCTGATCCTCCGCGACGGGACCGGGCTCGTGCAGTGCGTCGTGGCCGAGGACAGCGTCGACGCCGAAAGCTGGCAGGCGGCGGACGCCGTGAGTCAGGAGAGCGCGCTGGAAGTGACGGGCACGGTCGTCGAGGACGAGCGGCAGGTGGGCGGCTACGAGATTCAGGCGACCTCTGCGCGCCAGATTAGCAGCTCGGACGGCTACCCGATCACGCCCAAGGAGCACGGCATCGAGTTTCTAATGGACCGCCGCCACCTGTGGCTCCGCAGCCGCCAGCAGTGGGCCATCATGCGGATCCGCAACCGCGTCATCATGTCGATCCACGAGTTCTTCCAGGAGCGCGGCTTCATCCAGATGGACGCGCCCATCCTGACGGGCAACGCCGTGGAGGGCACCACGACGCTCTTCGAGATCGACTACTTCGGCGAGCCGGCCTACCTCACCCAGAGCGGCCAGCTCCACGGCGAGGCGATGGCGATGGCGATGGGCAAGATCTACACGTTCGGCCCCACGTTCCGCGCCGAGAAGTCGAAGACGCGCCGCCACCTGACCGAGTTCTGGATGATCGAGCCGGAGATGGCGTTCTTCGACCTCGACATGGACATGGACCTGGCGGAGGACTTCCTGGTCCGCATCGTGGGGGATGTGTTGGACCAGTGCGCGACGGAGCTGGAGATTCTGGAGCGCGACCTGGAGCCGTTGCAGCGCGTGCAGAAGCCGTTCCCGCGCCTGTCGTACAGCGAAGCCGTCGACATCCTGCGGAGCGACGCGACGGTCGACAT
>JAAAOL010000098.1 GCA_009908885.1 Bacteroidota bacterium
AAGAGAATCAGTGTGTTGCGTTCCGCCTGAGGATTGCTCCCCGGGTCAGGAGAGCTGTCGCGGGGCGCCCCGGAGGGGTTGACACACCATGAAATAAAACTGTCCGGTACGCAGGTCCCAGGTTGCAGGTCCGACGGCTCCGCTACCCCCGTCCAGCCGCAATCTTCGACCATCGACCCTCGACCTTCGATCCTCGACCTTCGATCCTCGACCTTCGACCCTCGACCCTCGACCATCGACCATCGACCTTCGACCGCTCAGTACGCCACCGTGAAGTAGTCGTCCTGGTCGTGGCGGTGGAGTTGCAGCACGTTGGCCTTCGCCAGGAGGACGAGTGTGTGCGAGGCCTGCTTGAAGGGAATGTCGACCAGCGTGGCGAATTGCTCGACGGTGATGCGCCCGTACGACTCGAGATACCGCATGAGGGTTTGCTCCTTTTCGCCGAACTCGAACGTGACGTCCGACGGATTGCGCTGCGACCGCATCAGGCGGACGGCCTCGCGGCTGGCGGCGACGCTCTTGTCCTCGACGCGCACGTAGGCGGTGTCCCGACGCGCGCCGTTGCGCAGATAGTGCGGCTTGAACGTGCTCTCCGGCACGCGCACCAGGATCACGTCGCGTTTGTCGGTCACCGGCACCCGCTCGGTGATGACCTCGACCATCGGCTCGCAGCGCTCTTGCAGGGCCCGGCGCAGCGCGAATTCCTCCTCGGCGGCGTCGCGCACGCCCACGATGGAGCCGTCGTCGTCCACGCCGAGCAGCAGCCGCCCGCCGTGCGTATTGGCGAGGGCGATGACCTCTTTGGCGATGCGCCCCGGACGCGGCACCCGCCGCTTGAACTCCAGGTAGCGGCTCTCTCCGGTGGCGACGAGTTGACTCAGTTCCCGCAGCGTCATGATCCCTCCGATGTCTAACTCCCTCTCCTCGCATGGCGCGGGGGGTGGCGCCGTTGTGTACTCCCCGGACACGAGCTACCCGGCTTGCAGTTCCTCCGGTAGCCAGTCCTCATGCTTGGCCGACCGCGTCATCAGATCGTGCACGGCCTGCCCGGGCTCTTTGCCCTCGAACAGAATGGCGTAGACGGCCTCGGTGATGGGCATCTCGACGTCGTATTTCTGGGCCAGCTCGTGCACGGAGGCGGTCGTCCGCACGCCCTCGGCCACCATCTGCATGTGCGACAGAACCTCGTCCAGCGACTTCCCCTGCCCGATCTGCTCGCCCAGATAGCGATTGCGGCTGTGTTTACTCGTGCAGGTGGCCACCAGGTCGCCGATGCCCGCGAGGCCGGCGAACGTCGAGGCCTTAGCCCCCATCGCGAGGCCGAGGCGCTGAATCTCGGCCATGCCGCGCGTGATGATGGCCGCCTTGGCGTTGTCGCCGTAGCCGATGCCGTCGCTCATGCCCGCGGCGAGGGCCATCACGTTCTTCACCGACCCGGCGATCTCGACGCCGAGCACGTCGTCGTTGACGTAGACGCGCAGGTGCGGCGCCATGAACACGTCCTGCACGTGGCGCGCCACCTCCATGGACGGCGCAGCGGCCACGACCGTCGTCGGACGCCCCGCCCCGACCTCCTCGGCGTGACTCGGGCCGTAGAGGACGGCGATGTGATCGGCAGGCACGGTCGTCAGCACCTCGGTGAGGACCTGCGACATCGTCTCCAGGCTCTCATTCTCGATGCCTTTGGCGACCGAGACGACGATAATATCTTCGTTCCCGTACGGGACGAGGCGCTCGGCCAGGTCGCGGACGGCGTGCGACGGGGTGGCGATCACCCACACGCTGCTCCCCACGATGGCCTGCCCCAGGTCTGAGGTCACGTCGATGGACGCCGGCAGGTGCACGTCCGGCAAGTACGTGGGGTTGTGCCGGGTCGTCCGCATGGTGACGGCGGCCTCATCCCGGCGCGCCCAGAGGGTCACCGGATGGTCACAGCGGGCGAGGCTCACGGCCAGGGCCGTGCCCCAGCTTCCGGCGCCCAGGACGGCGATACGAGGATTGGCGGTGTGGGAGGTCACGGGTCATCACCCTCAACGAGAAAAGAACGACCGACGCGGAGGAGCTAGAGCTCACCCCGTCCACGCATGCCCTTGGCAGGCCGAAACGAGCGGACACGGTTCTCGGTGCCGCTCAGAAGCCGCCGGATGTTGGTGTGGTGCGCTGCGACGATGGCCAGGGCCAGGATGATCCCGACGATGAGCAGGCTGGGCTCCAGCGCGTCGATGCCAAAGACGTACTTGCGGATGGCGATGAGGGACGGAAAGGCGATGGCCGCCGTTATGGACGCCAGCGAGACGTAGCGCGACGAAAACAGCACGACGGCGAAGACGCCGAGCGTCATAAACATGGTGATTGGCGTGAGCGCGAAGAGCACGCCCGCCGAGGTGTTGACGCCCTTGCCGCCCTTGAACTTGGCCCAGACGGGAAACATGTGCCCTACTACGGCCGCCACACCGGCCAGCAACCGGACGACGGTCTCGATGTGCCAGAACTCCAGGCCCGACGGCAACCCGTCGACGCGGATCGTAGCGATCACGCCCGCGGCGAGCAGGCCTTTTCCGAGGTCGACGATGGTCGAGATGACGCCCGCGGGCCAGCCCAGCACCCGGAAGGCGTTGGTGGCTCCGGCGTTGCCACTGCCGTACTGCCGCAGGTCGACGCCGTAGATGTATCTGCCCACCCAGAGACTGCTCGGGATCGACCCGACGAGATAGCTGAGCAGAACGATGATGACGAGCGATAACATGGCGGGATGATGCCTGTGCGGAGGAGGCTACGAGGGGGATCGGCGACAGAAACGCGATGCGTTCGCCTGGACTCATAAAACTCGACCACACCGCCTACTTGTTTCGATCCGGGCGACCTTTTTCGACGACGCGCCCGAGGCGTACGGGGATCTCTCCAAGATCACGCCACGCTTCTTCGGCCACCTCAGCGGCCTCCCTATCGACCACGGCGATGAGGCCGATGCCCAGGTTGAAGGTACGCCGCATGTCGTCCTCCGGCACGTCGCCGAGGTCCTGAATGAGACCGAACAGCGGGGGACGCTCCCAGACGGCGTAGTCCACCTCGAACGTCAGCCCGTCGGGCATCACCCGGGCCGTGTTGCCGGGAATGCCGCCGCCGGTCACGTGGACGAAGGCGTGCGCCAGCTCCTCGCGAGCCAGCGCCTGGATCGCCTTCAGGTACGAGCGGTGGACGCGGAGCAACGCCTCGCCTACCGTCTCGCCGCCGAGCGCGTCCGGGGCCTCGTCGACGCCGTAGTGGGTGAACAGCACCCTGCGCGCCAGCGTGTAGCCGTTCGTATGGAGCCCGGTCGACGGCAGGCCGAGCAGCACGTCGCCCGCCTGCACGGCGCGGCCGTCGAGGATCTTCGCCTTCTCGACGATGCCCACGACCGTCCCGGCCAGATCATACTCGTCCTCCCGGTACAGGTCGCTCATCTCCGCGATCTCGCCGCCGATCAGGGCGCAGCCATTCGCCCGACATCCACGGGCGAAGCCTTCCACGATCTGCTCGGCTACGGCCGGGACGAGGGTGCCCGTCGAGAAGTAATCCAGAAAGTACAGCGGACGCGCGCCGCACACGGCGATGTCGTTCACGCAGTGGTTGACCAGATCCTCGCCGACGGTGTCGTGCCGACCGGTGCGAAACGCCACTTTCAGCTTCGTCCCCACGCCATCGACCGACGAGACCAGCACGGGCCGGTCGTACGCGCTCAGGTCGAGTTCGTAGAACGCCCCGAACGCGCCGATATCGGCCAGCACGCCGGGCGTAAAGGTGCTGCGGACGAGCGGCTTGATACGGTCGACGGCCTCCTCCCCGGCATCGATGTCGACGCCCGCTTCGCGATAAGTAGTCATGGGATGGACGATGGTCGATTTTCGATGAGCGACAGGTGAAGATAGAAAACCGTCTCGACAGGACCTACCCGCGGGAGCGAAACCTCAGCGAAAGCCCGCCTTGCCGACGAGCGCCTGGAGCCGCACCCGCCACCGCGCCCTCAGCGACAGGGTGATAGGCTCGGTCCACACGTCGTAGCCGCGGTCCTCGATCTGGGCCAGCACTTCCAGCGTGCCGAGCCACACGCGCTTGAACGCCCAGCGGCGGCGGCGATGGGCGAGGTCGCGCACGAGCGACTGTGCCTGCCCTAAAGCATCGCGCGCCCGCACGCTCCGCTTCCACAGCAGCTTGCGCAGCGGCTCATCGACGCGCCCGGCCCGGAGCTGCTCCACCGTCACCCCGGCCTGTGCTAACTCGTCCAGGCTCAGAAACAGGCGGTCGCGGGCCAGATCCTGCGGGAGACGAGCGAGACAGCGCGTAAGAAAGATGCCC
>JAAAOL010000042.1 GCA_009908885.1 Bacteroidota bacterium
AAGGGAGAGAGGGGGAGGTGGAGTGCGTTGGTGCTGGTGATCGTGCTGGTGGCTGCGGTGGGCATGGTGGCGTGGGGCGTGGGGCCAGACGTCACGCGCCTCTCGGAGCGGCAGGCGGCATACCTGGACGAATCGGGGAGCTCGTGGCTGCTCCCGCGCTACTGGCAGCAGGGCTACATCGACTGGTGACGGATCGTGCGATGGGCGTCGTACTACACGCAGCGGCTGGGGTCGACGGAAGCAGTCCCATGGGCAGATGCCCAACGCATTCTCGTGGCGGTCTCTCAGAAAATCCCGCGGGATCAGTGAAAAATGCCCTGTTGTACGGGATTCGAAATTAACCAATTTCCTTTTGAGAATGGCAGGTGGCATCCCGTATTTTGGGCCCCGAACGCGAGAGCCGGGCGCGCCGCGTCACAGCACTCATGCGTGCTCCGGTCAGCGCTCCCGCTCCCTCAGCCCCGCAATTAAGGAACGCCCCACGTTAGCCGACACTTGTAGAGCAAGGTCTCAGTCAGCCACTACGCACCATGGCCGTCAAGGAATACAAGTTTAACGGGATCAACCAGAACGGGCAGCCTGTGCAGGGGACCGTCTTTGCGTCCTCCAAGCGAAAGGCGCAGAACAAGATCCAGCAGCTGGCCGACAAGCACCAGTTCCGGCCGCAGAGTCTCCAGCGCCGTCGGACGTACCTGTACAAGGTCCGGCACCCCAACGGCCAGGAGGTCAAGGGCGAGCAGAAGGCGTATTCCGCCGAGGAGCTGGAGCGGGCCCTCGAAAAGATGGGCCTGGAGGTCATCAAGGTCGAGAAGAAGCTGCTCGACTTCCAGCGCAAGCCGCCGAAGGGCGACATGATCATGTTCGTGCGGCTGGCGGCCAACCTGCTGCGCGAGAAGCTGCCGTTCGATGAGGTCCTGAACCTGCTGGTCAACGACGTCTCGTCCAAGAGCCTGCGCCAGGTCATCCGCGACCTCAACGCCGACCTCAAGGGCGGCATGGACGCGCAGCAGGCGTTCCTGAAGCACCAGCACAAGCTGGGCAAGTTTACCGCGTACATGCTGGGCATCGCGTCCAAGTCCGGTAACATGGCCGAGATCTACGAGGCCACGGCGCGCTTCCTGGAACGGAAGGACGAGTTCCGGCGGGCGGTGCGCCAGTCCATGATCACGCCGCTCATCACCACGCTGGTGCTGATCGCCGCGTTCGTCTGGTTCATCTGGTACATCATTCCCGAGACGGCGCGCCTGTTCGTCGGCATGAATATTGAACTACCTCCCATGACGGCCGCCACGCTGGAGATGGCCGACTGGCTGGATGCCAACTGGTGGTGGGCTACGCTCATCCTGGTTGTGCTCACCGGGCTGATCATCTTCGTGTCGCAGACGCAGAAAGGAAAGTTCTACATCCATAAGTACATGATCCGAATACCCCTTTTAGGGGAGCTGTTTCACAAGCTGCATATCGAGATCTTCAGTCGCGTGTTTGCCATCCTGTACTCGGGAGCGGGCGAGAACATCGGCGTCATCAAGATTGCAGCGGAAGCGTGCGGCAACTCCTACATGGAGCATCGGATCAAGACGATCACCGTGCCGATGATGGTGGCGCAGGGGGCGGACCTGGTCCGATCCATGGAGGCCAGCGGCGTCTTTACCCACATGGCCCTGGCGCGCTACCGCAGCGGCGCGGAGACCGGAAACGTGCAAAACAGCGCGCAACAGATGGCCGACTACTACGAGCGCGAAACGGAACTGAAGCTGAAATCGGTGGTCGAAGGCATCCAGACGTTCGTGGCCATCATCATCACCATCGCCATCTGCATCCTGACGGTGCTCTCGTCCGAGATCGCCCTGGTGCAGCCGAGCGCCACCAACATGATGAATGTAGGTCGCTAATTGCCGCCCTCGTCGTACCCGCCTACCACCGGTCCTCGAACCGAGATGGATACATCAGGTCTGCCACATGATGAGCGCAATCCCGGCCCGCAGGGGGCAGAGGCGTCCTCCGAGCAGGACGCGCCCCGTGCCGACGAGCGCGACGATGCCGGACGCGAGGAGCCGACCCCGGCTTCGGCGGAAGGCATGTCGCCCCAGCGCCTCAACTGGCTGATGGACTTTCTGGCGGAGGACGATGACGAGGCTCCACCGCCCCCGGCGCCCGATCCGCCCACGGCGGCATCTGCCGAGCCCGCGGACGACGAGGACAACGACTACCTGCGCGATCCCGTCCTCCAGGCGCTGTTGGACGCCGACGTCATCGATCAGGCCCAGCTCATGTACGCCGTCCGCCGCCATGCGCGGGCGCCCGAGGGGCCGGTCTGGCGGCTGTTGCTCGACCTTCCCGAGGTGGACGCCGAGGACGTGCGGGCCGTCGCGGCCAACGTGCACGACATCGGCTCGGTGACGCTCCTGGACGCTGATCAGGTGACTACGGCGGGCGCTCTGGCACAGGAGCATCTCCCTAGCGACGTGTGCGACCTCCTCCGTAGCCAGCGGCTCTTGCCGCTCGCCTACGACCCCACGGCGTCGCCCGGCCACCTGATGCTCGCCGCCGCCGATCCGCTCGCCCCGGACCTGCAGCACGTCGTCCAGTCGCTCGACGCCTCCGTCACGCTTCGCTACACCCCGCCGTCGGTCATCGAGGAGCACCTGGCGGCCGCATGGTCCCCGGACGCCGAGGCGCCCGCTGCCTCGCCGGAAGATCCTGAATTTACGGCGGGTGACGTCTACGAGGCCGACCTCGACACCTTCGACCCCGGCCACGTCGGCATGGATCTGGACGAGACGGATCTGCCTGACGAGGAGGACGCCTCCGATCAGGATGAGGCGGTGGACATCGCCCCCGACGACGCGCTCGCCCTGGAGGACGTGTCGATCGACGACACGCCCGAGGCCGAGCCCGATGCCCTCGACGTCTCAGACCTGGACTTCGCCTCCGCGGACCTGAGCGCGCTCGTGCAAGACGTGGACGAGGAGGAGCAAGAGGAGACCAGCATCAAGGCCCAACTCGCGGCGCTGCGGGAGCAGGTCCTCGCCGACAAGGAGGCGGATGAGCAAGAGTCGTTCTCTGCCGATGCGGAGGACACTTCACCCGACGCGTTTGGCGGCGACGCACCGCCCGTTCCGGGTGACGATCTGGATGAGAGCGACGCGGTCGACGACGAGGACGATGCCCCGCTGCAGCTGTCCGTTACGCCCGAGGCGTCCAACGGTCGGTATCCGGCGGACCCCGCGCCGCCCCCGCCTGAAGTGGAGGCCGACCCCATCGGCGACGAGCCGGAGGCGCGTGACCCCGACGAGGCTGACGACGCCGCCGAGATCCCCATGGACGCCGACGCGGTGGCAGAGGCGTCCCCCGAACAGGACGACGCCGAGGCCCTGACGGAGGCTGAGCACGCCCCGGAACGGGACGACCCGGCGGATGCCGTCTCGCAACACCCGCTCTCCGACGCCGACGCGTCGGCGGACGATCTGGCCCGTGCCCTGGATGCCGAAGCGCTCCCGGATGACGATGTCCTGGTGGATGAGGGGCAACCGGACCCCGCTCCTGGCAGCGGTGATGATCAGGGCGGCCCGGACGACCCCAGCTACGACGGCAGCCCCACCGACCTGCACGACGCCACCCCGGTGCCGGACGTGGCCGACTGGACGCAGCGCGACGACGCAGACGAGCCTCCCGCCTCGGCGGAAGACGACGCCGATGCACCGGCCGAAGCTCAAGACGACGGCAGTCCGGAAGCGGCTGAGGAAGATCCGGCCCTGGAGGTCATCAAGCAGAAAGACCGCGTCGTGGCGATGCTGCTGCGCAAAGACATCGTCCCGCCGAAGGCCGTGAAGATGGCCCATCGCAAGAAGGACGACGACAACATCAAAGATGCCCTCTGGCGCGTGCTGGCCCGCGTCAAAGGCGTCGAGCGTGAGGCGATCTTTCGGGAAGCTGCCCGCGTCTACGCCTTCCCCGAAGCCGAAATCGGCGAGGGCAAGCCGGACCCCGAGTTCGCCCGCTCCGTCACCGACACGTTCGACGAGCAGTACCGCGACCAAATGCTCGACCTGCTCGTCGCGCCCTACGAGGTCGACCTCGATCAGCAGACCGGTGCCATCAAGGTCGTCTTCATCACGCACGATCCCACGCGGCCCGAAGTCCACCGCCTGCTCCAGAAGCTCAAGCTGGAGCGCTTCGAGTTGCGGTACGCCCCGGAGTCCGTCGTCGCGTCGCTGATCGGCGAGGCGTTTCCGCGCAAGAACGAGTATTTGGAGCGTCTCAGTGACGACATGGCGGTCGACCTGGGGATGAGCTACCAGGCCGAGGAGGGCGACGAGCTCGTC
>JAAAOL010000337.1 GCA_009908885.1 Bacteroidota bacterium
GGACCTCATCATCGACGGGGGCGGGCCGTTCCTGACGTATTCCTTCTACGATCAGTCGACCGGGCGGCTTTATATGATCGACGGCATGGTGTTCGCCCCTGGCCACGAGAAGCGCGAGTTTTTGCGGCAGATGGAAGTGATCGCTCACACGTTCCGCACGCGCCAGGAATCGGAAGCCCCCGTAGCCGCACGATGAGCGACTGGCCTGCACTCCTGGATGCGGCCCGCCCCATCAGCGCCCTGCTACTGTTGCTGCTGGTGGTCGGCGCGTGCTCGAACCCCATCGCGGAGACGCCACCCGTGCAGGACAGCGTGATGGTGGACGTGCTGGTGGACCTGCATCTGGCCGAACGCCGCCATGCCCTCGAACAGGACGTCGGACGCCCGTTGCGCGACTCCATTCTCACGCGGCACGGCCTGGACGCCGACGCGTATGGTGAGGCGATGGCCTATTTCGCGGCGCACCCGGACCGCTATGCCGCGCTGTATGGTGACGTGGTGGATCGCCTCCGTGCGGCCCGCGAGCGGCTGGATACGCTCCAGACGGTACGGTAACCTCAATTCAGATGGGTACTGTCTGGATCCGCGATGTCGCCCGTCGTGTTTCGTGGTGCGTGTTTCGTGCTGCCTGGCACAGAATCGCCGCACTCCCACACTCCCACACTCCCACACGGAATACGATCTCAGCCCACCGGACATCTCCCCTCGAAAACGGTAAGAGCTCCGACTGGAAGGTATCTACTCCGTCCGGGGGGCCCACTGCTCCAGCATCCGGTAAGCCTGGTCGGTGAGACGGTACTCTTCATCCAGCGGATTTTTCACGTCGAGATACTGTTCCTGCACGAGCCAGTCCACCAGCGCCTGGTGGCGGCGTCGGTCTTCTTCAGCGGGAACGGCCTCCGGGGCCATCGGGGACTGCCCGTCGTCCACGGCCAGCAGGATGCGGCGCAGCAGCGGCTCGTCATCGGGCGTGATGGTGACCGCCGCGTGCCGACCGAGGCAGACGTCACACCGACCACAGCGGGCCGGGCTCTGTTCGCCGAAGTACGACAGCAGGAATCGCCGTCGGCAGGTCACGGAGCGGGCGTAGCGCTGCATGTCAGCGAGGCGCCGTTCGGCCCGGCGCTGGTCCCGGCGGATCGTCAGGTCGTCGATGGGCAGGCGGGCGGCGCGTGCGGTTAATAGTTCGATGCGGCGTCCATCGTCTGGCCCCCTCCACTTGATGAGGCCTCGTTCCTGCAAGAAGGACAGCCCGCGCAGAAGCCGCGCCCGGTCGACGGCAGTCCGCCGTTCGAGACGCCGCAGGTCGATGTCCCACCAGCCCCGGAACGCATCGGCATGAACGATCCGGAGCACATCCAGCACGAACCGGCTCAAGGCCTGATTGTCGAGTCCGTGGGCATAGCTCCGCACTCGGTCCGGCGATTGTTCGAACCGGATCAGGCCATGGTTGCGCCGGACCGGGTGCGACCGCCACACGCCCTGCTCTTCCAGGATCTGCACGGCGGTATCGATGACGCTGCGCGAGCGCCCCGTCAGGCGGACGACGGCATCCAGGTTCGGCACCAGCGGGTCCTCGGGCTGTGCCCCTACCGGCACCTGGCACAGGTTGCAGATGGCATCGTACACGGCCCGAAGGTCCGACGCCTCGGGGTGCGAGGTCGCGATGAGCGCTTGCTGCGTCTCCGCATCGGCAGGCTGATAGAGGAGCACGGCATAGGCCGTCCGCCCGTCCCGCCCCGCGCGGCCCGCCTCCTGATAGTAGGCTTCCAGCGACCCCGGGAGGTCGGCGTGGATCACGAAGCGCACGTCCGGCTTATCGATCCCCATGCCGAACGCGTTGGTGGCACACACGATGCGGACTGCGCCGCTGAGCCACTCCTGCTGCACGACCGCCCGCCGCGCCGTGGAGAGCCCCGCATGGTAGGCCGCCGCCGAAACCCCATCGTCCTGTAATCGCTCGGCCCACCACTCGGCGTTCGACCGGGTGGCGACGTAGATGAGACCCGAACCGGGGACGCCGTCAAGGACGTCGCGGACGGTACGCGGCTTGTTCGCCTCTCGAAAGATCGACCAGATGATGTTCGGACGATCGAAGCCGTGCACGTGCACCGCCGGAGCGCGCAGCCCGAGCAGTTCGAGCATGTCGCGCCGCACCTCGGGCGTGGCCGTGGCGGTGACGGCCAACATCGGCGGACCCCCGAGCCGGTCCCGCACCTCGCCGATCTGCCGGTACGCCGGGCGAAAATGGTGGCCCCACTCGCTGACGCAATGCGCTTCATCCACCGCGATGCGCTGGATGGGGAGCCGCTCGGCCCGCGCCTCGAAGAGGTCCGACTGCAACCGCTCCGGCGCCACGTACAGCAACCGGTACCGCCCAAATTCGGCGTCCGTCCACCGCTGATCGATAGCGTGATGAGGCAGCGTGCTGTTGATGTAGGCCGCCGGGACGCCTCGCTCCGTCAACTGCTCCACCTGGTCCTGCATCAGGGCGATGAGGGGCGAAATGACGAGCGTCAGGCCCTCGTCGAGCAGAGCGGGCACCTGGTAGCAAATCGACTTGCCGCTGCCGGTCGGCATGATGGCCACCACATCTTCTCCCGCCAGCACCGACGCCAGGACATCCCGCTGGTGCTCGCGGAACGACTCGTATCCCCAGTATCGTCGAAGCACGGCCCGGGCCGCGTCGAGGGACGTCTCGCCTGAAGCTGAACCCGACATGAGCTGGGTGCTGGTTACCGCCGGAAAATGGGTCAAGCCAACGCACTAAGGGCGCGCGTTGTGCCTGTGCGGAAGGCGCTCAAAAAAAATCTGAGCCACGGAGGTTATGTTTTCGACCTTCATGTGTCTATTACGACACACATCAGGAAGGCCGCTATGGGGATAGCACATCTGGCCTTTTGATGGTGGGAAGCCGACGCAGATGAAATATGCTGCGTCGGCTTTTTTTTGATCCCCAACAACACGCTGTCCATCAGGTATAAGAGGGCCTGTCTGCCCACCGCGCCGCGCCCTCATGCCTTCCCCCACGTCCTCGTCCTCCGACGCCCCCCTCGTCTCCATCGTCATCGTGACATGGAACGCGCTGCCCCTCCTTCAGCAGTGCCTCCCGTCGGTGGTCGCGACGGACTATCCCAATCTGGAGATCATCCTCGCAGATAACGCCTCCTCGGACGGAAGCGCGGAATGGGTCGAAGCCATGCATCCCTCGGTCACCATCGTCCGTCATCCGGAGAACTGGGCCTTCGCCCGGGGCAACAACGCCGCCCTGGACCATGCGGAGGGCGACTACGTGCTGCTGCTCAACAACGACGTCGAGGTGCCGCCCGACTGGCTCGACCCGCTCGTCGCCACGATGGAGACCCACCCTGACGTCGGCGCCGTGCAACCTAAGCTGCTCCAGCACCACGCTCGCTCGCGGTTCGAATACGCAGGCGGAGCGGGCGGCTTCCTGGATCGCTTCGGCTATCCGTTTACGCGGGGCCGGCTGTTCTTCACGCTGGAGGAAGATCGCGGGCAGTATGACGATCCGCGCGACGTGTTCTGGGCCACCGGGGCGGCGCTCCTCCTCCGCCGACGCGCCCTCGACGAGGTTGGCCTGCTGGACGAGCAGTTCTGGATGCACATGGAAGAGATCGACCTGTGCTGGCGCCTCTGGCGGCAGGGCTGGCGCGTCCGCGTCGAACCGCGCAGCACGGTCTACCACATCGGCGGCGGCTCCCTGCCGCAGGGCGATCCCCGGAAGACGTATTACAACTTCCGCAATAGCCTGCTCATGCTCTACAAAAACCTCCCACCGGCTGCGTGGCGCCGCGTCTTCCCCATCCGCGCGGCCCTGGACGGCCTCGCCGCCTTGCGTGCTGTCGTGCAGGGGCGATGGGCCGAAGGGCGCGCCATTCTCCGGGCCTACCGCGACGCGCATCGCCTCAAAGAGCAATACGAGACGACACGCCCCTCTTCGGCTGCCGAGGCCGTGCTGCCCTCCTATCGCGGCAGCATCGTGCTCGATTATTTCCTGCGGGGACGGCGCCACTTCTCCGAGCTGCCCCCGTCTCAGTTCGCGCCGCTGCCAGGAGCCTCATCTTCCTGAGGTCCGCCCTGGAACCAGGAGTGCCACCAGCGCTTCGGCACGACGACCAGGGTTACGCCCACGAGGACGAGCACCATCCCCGCCACCGCGATGAGCGTTGGCACTTCTCCGAACAAGAGATACGCAGCGACGGAGGCGCCCACCGGCTCCGAGAGCGCCAGAATGCCCAGGATGGTCGCGGACAGGTATTTCAGGGCATAGTTGAAGGACCCGTGGCCC
>JAAAOL010000457.1 GCA_009908885.1 Bacteroidota bacterium
TCGTTGCCGCTCGACCCGACGATCTCGACCCCGCCCGACGCGTTGCCGCTGATCACGTTGCCCGCGCCGTCCGCCACGCCGCCCACGTCGATCCCGCTGGAGCCCTCCGCAATGCGGACGCCCACGTCGTTGCCGAGCGCCGTGCTGCCCGTCACGTCGGTCCCGATGTAGTTGCCCTGGATGACGGTCAGGTCGCCCAGGCCGAGGAACTGGATGCCGTTCGAGGTATTTCCGGAGATCACATTCCGGGCTGCCGCCGTCGTGCCGCCGATGGTGAGCGTAGAGCCCCCGACGGTGATGCCTGCGTCATTCGGCAGGGCCGACGCTCCCGTCACGTCGGTCCCGATGAGGTTGCCCTGGATGACGTTATTTCCATTGAAATTTGTAATTCCGGACTCTGTGCTTCCGGAGATCACGTTTCCATCGCCCGGCGCCGTCCCCCCGATCGTGATGTCCTGGCCGATGAGGTGTATGCCCCGGAAGCTGGGCGCGGCGGTCGTCCCGCTGTGGTCCGTCCCGACGTAGCTGCACGTGAGGGTCGCCCCGTCGCCATCCAGGCTGAGGGCCACGTCATCGAAGTTGCCGACGACAAGGCCCCGGAGATGGACGTTCGTGGCCGGGTCGTCGACGAACAGTCCGTCCGCCCCGATCGGGGCTCCGCTGCCGTCGAGCATCACCTTCAGGAGATGGGGCGTGCCGCCGAGCAGGTCGCCGCAGGTGGCATCCTTAAACGGGGCGTCGCCTGCCTGCTGGCTCGTGCCATCGAGCGTCACGTTCGGGGCGGTGATCGTCGGCAGCTGGCTGGTCACGGCGATGGTCCACGTGTCGTTCGTGGCGTCGTAGCCGACGCTGCTGCCGCCGCGCGTGGGCGACAGGAGGTCGAGCGCAATCGTCACGTCGCCGCCGAGCGCGTTGGCCTCCTGGATCGCAGCGCGGAGCGTGCACCGCGGCGTGCCGCCAGGCAGGAGCGTGCCGTCGTCGCAGACGCCATCGCCGCTCACGGCGTCCGGCGTGTCGTGCGCGGCGTTGACGGTGAAGACGACGGGCGTGATGCGCAACGCCCACTTGGTAAACGTGCCGGGAAAACTCCCGCCGTTGGCGACGGTCAGCCGCCAGGTGCCCGCCATGAGCTCGCCGTCGAAGTTGGAGAGCGGCTCGGCAGGCCGGTACTGCTCGCCCGACGTATAGGCTGGGTTCGGGTCACCCGCGCAGTTGGTTTGCACGTCGAGCGGGGCCGCGTCGTTGAGCTGGATCTGAATGTCGTTGCCCGTGCAGGTACCCGCGCCGAAGTTGGGCTGATTGATGAGGAGGATGAGCGTGCCGGTGTCAACGTGCTCCAGTTGAAGCGTCAGGTCGCCAACGTTCGGGTGGGCGATGGTTGGCTCGACGCGCAGGTCGGCAATGCGCCCGCCGCTGGGAACGGCGATCTCATCTTGGATGACATCGAATGGCGGGATCGGCGCGTTCGGGCTGCTGGTGTAGACCTGCTCCGTTGGCTGGGCCGTGGCCGCCGAGGCGACGAAGGCCAGGACGAGGAGCGCGAAAAGTTGAAGCGTAGCGATCCGAGACATGGCATCGACGGGTTGCTGGGAAGAACCACAGAGGACACGTCGCCCCCGCACCCTTACCCACGCAACATCGCCGCACGACCGGAAGCCGACCCCGAAAAAAGCCCCGATGCCGTGGAGGCGCGAGACCGAACGATGGCTACGACGCTAATCCCGAGCGCGAAGCGCATGGTGCGGCCGCAGTCAAATCCCGAAACCCTCGGGTAGGTGCATGTCGATTGTCGGGCCCTCGTAGTGCTCCGGCGATTGGGCGAGCCCGGGATTGGGAAGGAGCATCGTGAAGAGGACGAGCAGGGGAGCTGGTCGCTGAGAGGCTCAATTTTGCTGCGGGAATATTTGCGATGCAGCACGAAACGCGCTGCCGCCAGACGCGCCAGTGGTGGACGGTTAGGCGGCGAACGGATGAAGCCGCTATGCCGACGGTTTCGCTTCGATCACTCCTCGTTCGTCAGCTTGGCCCACCACCACCGCATGGTCGCTTCCAGTTTATCGGGGGAGACCAAGTGGAGGTTGTGCTGACTATTCTGAAGGGCCACCACCGTGCCTCGCTGCATCCCTTCGGCGAAGGCCGCGACTCCTCCATAATTCACCCGTTGAATCGCCGAGACGCACGCTTCCGAAGGATTCGCCAACCCGAAGAAGATGTCCTCCATCCGTTCAGGGAGGTACGACACCGCCAGCGCGGGCGCGCTCACGGCTGCGTAGTCAGGCGGCGCAGCGTTTGGCATGATCTGCTGCATGGCAGCCGCGGATGCATTGGGCTGTGGCGTACCGTCGGCCCCGATGCGCCGTTGCGTGCGGCGAAACGCTTCCGGATTCTGGAAGGCCCGTTCCGCGGCGTCCCGGAATTTCGGGCCGGAAGGACATGCGTGCATGGCTGCAGGCACTTGGGTGAGGTCCTGCACGGCATCGATATAGATCAGGCCGATGATGCGGTCGGGGTCCTCCGCGGCGAGTCGCGTCAACTCGCTTCCGGCGAAGGAATGCCCTGCAAGAAACGCACGGTCGACGCCGAGCGTGTCGAGGACGATCCGGATATCCTCGACGAGGCGTCCGAGCGCGTAGCCGGAGTCGGGCCAACTCGACGCCCCATGCCCTCGCCGCGTGATGCCGAGGACGCGATGCGTGTCCGTGAACCTGGGAGCGAAGTCGTCGAACGCATGGGCGTTCATAGAGAGTCCGGCGAGGAAGACGAGGTCGTCGCCGTCGCCGCCCCAGTCCAGCACCTCCAGCTGGACGTTGGACGCGACGGTAACAGAGCGAACCTGATGTGGTGAGGGGTCCGTCCATTCCGTGGCGGCCGGAGGAACCTGCGCGCGGACTCCGGCGGCGAAGAGGAACAAGCCGAGTAGCCAGGCAGCCGTGCGAGGTAGTCGTCTCATGGGTTCACTCGAGATGGTCAATGTTCTGGAGCATGTTTCTGTTGAAGGTCAGACAGGCCGCTTAACGTCGAAGACCAGGCGCCGGTCGTGGCGGCGGGTTCACTCCCCATTGCCCTTCAGACGCAGATCCAGAAACTCGAGGATTGCCTTGTACCCACGGATCTTGTTCTCTTTCTTTCGGAAGCCATGGCCTTCGTCGGGGAAAACGATGTATTCGACCGGCACGCCGTTGGCCCGCGCCGCCGCGACCATCTCGTCCGACTCCCGTTGGAGGACCCGCGGGTCGTTGGCGCCATGGAGCACCAGGAACGGCTTCGTGATCTGGTCCGCATGGAACAGGGGCGAGATGCGGCGCAGGCGCTCGCGGTCGGCTTCCGGATGGCCCATCTGTTTGTACCACGCTTCGAGGTTGTCCCAATAGGGCGGGAAGTTTTCGATGGTGCGAGGCCAGTTCACCGGCCCGAAGAGATCGACGCCGACGGCAAACGCTTCAGGGCGGAACGTCAGGGCCGCCAGGGTGAGATACCCGCCGTAGCTGCCCCCCATCACCCCGATCTTCTCGGGATCGATCCACCCGGTATCGATCAGCATGCGCTTGCTCGCGACGACGTCGCCGAGGTCGGCCTCCCCGGTCTTCCCATCGTTCATCGCCTCGAACGTTTTTCCATAGCCGCTGCTTCCCCGATAGTTGATCGCGTAGACCCCGTAGCCATGGTTGACCAGGTACTGGATCAGGGAGTTGTAGCCGACGCGGCTCTGCCGGGTGGGCCCGCCATGGATCCAGATCACCGCCGGAACGCGCGTATCCTGGGATGCGCCATGCGGGCGGTAGAGCAGGCCCGGGATCTCGACACCGTCGAAAGAGGCGAAGCGCACCACCTCGGGCTCGACCAGATGCTCCGGATCGATCGCGGGACTCAGCGTGCGGAGGAGCTGCCGGGCCTCACCACCACGGAGGGGGGCGACGTATATATCGCCGGGCGATCGTCCAGAGCTCGTGCGCAGCGCAAGATGCTGGTCATCGCCGCTGATGGCGAGCGGCCGGATCTGCCCATCCGGCATCGCGGGCAGCGAAACGGGCTCCATGGTCTCAAGCTCGAAGATCCGGAGTTCCGTGCGCGCGTCGTTATTGATCGCGACGAGAAGGTAGCGACCGGCCGGAGAAATGATAGCCCCCATCACATTCCACTGGGGTTGCAGCACGGTCGTGTGCGCACCGGTTGCGAGGTCGTAGCGGGCCAGGTATCGGAACTCGCTCCCCTCGTCGGTGAGGTAGTACAGCTGCCGTCCGTCCGGGCTGAACGTCACCGGCCTCTGCCAAACGTCGCCCTCGGCGGGTGACAGGTCCGTGTACC
>JAAAOL010000172.1 GCA_009908885.1 Bacteroidota bacterium
ACCAACTCCGGGTAATGAGTTGGAGTATGGAGGGTTGAAAGGTTGAAGGGGTGGACGAGAGTCACGTCCATACGTATACACCTACACCCTTGCAACCCCAAATCCGGCCTCGCGGGGCTACGTCATACCACAATGGTTCAGCCGGATTTGGTATAACACGTAACACGTGACGCGTAAAGAGGTCCCCTTGACACTGATTTGGGCCAGAACGAGGAGACGTGACAACCATTACGCATCACGACGTACGGAGTACACGGTCTGGCTGTCCTGACAGGACCAATCTGAATCAGTATTAGGCGACGATCGTGCGGGCATCCAGAGGTCGTCCCCCTGCTATCTGCGAAGCGCTGCCCGAAAGCAGATCATCCGCCGCACTTCAAGGTGTCTGCACGGCGACGAGTTCCATGTCGATGCTGCTGAATTCCTCGGGGAGGAAGATCGCCAGCTCCCCTTTCTCGCGGATGGCCTCCCAGAACGGCCCACGCTTCTGCAGCTGGAAGTAATTGGCCTGCTGATCCACGGGCATGCCGGACGGGAAGCGGTGCGTGTGCTCGATTGGCAGCGCGTTTGTGTAGGTGCGCAATACGTCATCGATGGTTTCAGGCGAGGCGATGCGGATCATCCGGGGCAGCCTGTCGACGAGCTGCTGCTCGCTGAAAGCCTCGCTCCGGGCGATCAGGAAAAACTGCGCCTGCTCCAGCAGTTGCTCGTCGGGCGCGCCCTTGAAGAGGTTCTCGCGGATGTTGGTCAGCGCCACGCGGACATAGTTGGCCTGCGGCGAGGCGCCGCCCAGCAGATCCAGAATGATGCCCCCGAGGTCGTTGTAGGACTGCGTCTGGTGCGTGTGGTCGTACGTCGGAAAGTCGCGCGGCGACACCTGGGCGTTGGGCACGAACGCCGTCAGCTGCCCGGCCAGCGACAGCAGGTCGCGGTATAGCGGCTCGGGGTGGCTTTGCGCGGCGTTGAGGTGATGGTTCAGCACGGGGATGTGCGCGTTGACCGCGCCGAGCAGGCCGATGGCGGCCACGTCGGCCGGCGACAGTTCGCGCTGCTTCAGGATGGAGTTTTTCCGGTCCGTAAGCGATCCGCTCTTGTTGACGAGCAGCTCCAGGATGCGTCGCGTGAGGCCCTGGATGCGAGAGGCCGCGGACAGACTGAGGCTCGTGGGCACGAACTGATCGCCCAACACGAAGGCACCGGAGGCATCCCGCCGCACCCGGGCGATCTGGAGCGTCGCGTACTCCTGCAACGGCTCCTGCCCGAAGCGCACCTGAAACTGCGAACGCCCCACCTCGATCTGCCGCTCGTCCAGGCCGGTGTTTTCGTCGGCCACGGTGGCGGTCTGCGCGTGGAAGCGGGTCGCCCGGCGGTTCTCGGCGCCCTGCAGCAGGAAGTTGCCGCCCCCCTTGCGTTCGGCGGGCAGCGACAGATGTACGTCCAGCTGCTCCTGAGTGGCCGTGAAGAACTCCTGCACGTTGCGCGGCGACGGCACCGGGTCGGTCTCCGGCATGTCGAACGCGTACCCGTCCGGCATCACGCCGATGGCGCGCTCGATGACGAACTCCCCGTTCGCGAGGCGGTCTTCGTTGATGGTCAGCCGCGTGACGCCCCAGTTGAACCGGGCGACGGCATCCATGCGCGCATTGACGACGCCTTTGTGATGCCGATCCCACTGCTGAAAATGATGCGGGTCGAGGGTCATCCCCTCGTACCAAACCACCCGTCGTTGATCCTGCGCCATAAAAAGAGAGTAGGTCTACTTCAGAAGCTCCTGCGAAGTGTCGTTGGGCCGCCGCCGCTCAGCGGGGCGCGTCGGTCGCTACTCGATGACGGCGCTGAGGCCGCTGCTGCCGACGGTGATGGTCACTTCCTTGCTCCCGAAGCGCTTGCTGAGTTCATCAACGGGATAGATGGTCTTCCAGCGTTCGGGATCGGGCTCCCGGAAGTTTGCGGCGATGCCCACATAGCGGGCGCCGTCCTCCAGTTCGATTTCGAGCGTCTCCGGCTCGTTCGGGTACAGCGTAACCGTCTGGCTGGAGATCAACTCCCCGCCCAGCGCATTGACCGGATCCTGCCAGAACTGCCCGAAGTCGCGGCCTTCGAAGGCCGTCTTGCTGTTGAGCTGGTAGAGGCCGACGGTGACGGCGTTGCCACCGGCGTTCAGGTCGGAGCCGCCCTCGATCATAAATTGAGGCGCTCCGCCGCAACCGGCGAGGAGGGTCAACGCGACGGCGAATGAGAGGGTGCGTAGTATCAGGGTGTGCATAGAGGTGGGTGTTGAAATGGTCGTGGACGTTCGGGGTTGGGAATAAGGGAATCAGGAGCGGCGGACGGAAGTCATGCGGGCCAGGTAGGCCTTCACGAAGGCGGGACGGTACACGCGGCGCTCGGTGACGGACCAGTCCTCGGCGCGAATGTCGTGCGCGCGATCTTCGATCTTTTCGAGGACTTCGGCCTTGCCCTTCGCGGGCATCAGCTTGAACAGCGGACTGTCGAGGTCCATCTCCTCGACGACTGCACTCGGGTCGAGCGCATCGAGCAGCCGCTCGGCCCCACCCTGCACCGCCGCCTTGTACCCGTCCAGCAGGGCGACCTGATGCACGGCGAGGTCGTCCAGCGCCTCACGCATCAGCTGAAGCCGCTTCGAAAACGTCTCGTCGTCGATGTCGTCGGACAGCAGCTGGTCCTGGAGGTCGGCCGCATCGCCTTCGTAGAGAAACGCGGCATCGGCGGATTGCATGATGGTCTGTCCGATGAATTCGTGCCGGAACTGCCAGGGCGTGCCGACGAGCTTGGCCGTCGCTTCGAGGACCGCGAGGGCGAAGCGCTGCAGGCGCGTGGCGGACGCCGAAATGGAGGCCGCCGCGGACGGGGACTGCTGGGGCTTCGCGTGCACGCCGGACGGACGCTGCTCGACGACCTCGGGCACCGCCTCGGAGGACGATGAGCGCGAGGAGGCCTGTTGTGCGCCGGACCGCTGCGAGGGCGGCGTCTGGGGCGGCGCGGGCTCGCGTTTCGGCGGCGTGGGCGACGTGGCAGGCTCCGAGGACGAGGGGGACGAGTCGGCGGCGGAGGCCTGCGGCGAGGCCGATCCCTCCTGCGGCGCCCGGTTCGGGGCCAGCAACGCGCCGATCATCTGCTCGGCCTCGTGCGTGGAGGCCTCGGGCAGGTTCGAGCGCAGCGCCTCGCGCAGGGCCTCGGTGCGACGGCTGGGCAGTTCGTCGTCGTATTGCTTGCGGAGGGCCTGCAGCGCGTCGGACAGCTGATCCACCACCTCGTCGAACGGATTGCCATAACTCAGATCGAAGACCGTCTTGTCGTAATCCGGCTCTGCCGGGACGATGGTCTCGAACTCGATCTGGAAATCGCCCAGCGTGATCGTGTCGCCATCCTCGATGGGATACGCCCGCCGGGACTCCAGCCGCTTGCCGTTGAGGAACGTGTAGTTCTTGCTGCCGAGGTCGGTGATGGTGTACGTGCCGCCCTCCTCGTCGATCTTCGCGTGCTCCTTGCTGACGATGCGCTTGTAATCCGGAATGGTGAGCTGGCTGCTACCGGCCCGCCCAATGACGACCGGCATCTGGTCGAAGACGTACTCGTCGGGACTGTCCGGTTCTTCTGTACGCGTGAGCACCAGCTTGACAGGCATGGCCGGGGTCGAATCTAATCGGACGAGCGGGAGGTGAAGGTATGACGCATCATGGAGCGAATGCAAGCGCCCCGCGGCGTCACGTCTGCCCTGCTAGACGTTGAGGAGCAGGACGCTTACTTTTTGCTTAACCATAAGTTCTTGCCGTATCCTCGTACCGCCGTGCCGAACGGGCTCCCTCCCGCGCCGCTCTGACGCACGGCGAGGCTTCGCTACCAGCGTCTCATTACCGCCAAGGGCCATGAAGCAGTTGGGCAAGTACCAGATCGTCAACGAACTGGGGCGGGGTGGTATGGGCGTGGTCTACAAAGCCCGCGACCCCGTCATCGGGCGCGACGTGGCGATCAAGCTCATCCTGGAGCGCGTGCTCGAAAACGAGGAGGTGCGTGAGCGCTTCTACCGCGAGGCGCGCTCGGCGGGCCGCCTGTCTCACGAAAACATCACCGTGATCTATGACGTGGGCGAGGAAGACGACCGCCCGTACATCGTCATGGAATACCTCGGTGGGGCCAGCCTGGGAGATCGGCTGCTCGACGGCGACCTGCCGCTGCTGGCCAAGCTCGACATCGCCGCGCAGATTGCCCGGGGCCTCGCCTATGCGCACGACCGCGGCGTCATCCACCGGGACATCAAGCCCGACAAC
>JAAAOL010000175.1 GCA_009908885.1 Bacteroidota bacterium
GTCAGTGTCATCTCTCACGACCATTCCCCACCTGATGCCCGGGTATTCTCACGGGCATTCCCCAGCCTGAGGCCGGGTATTCCCACGGGGATTCCCCACCCTCGGGCTGGTTTTCTCACGAGCATTCCCCACCCACCTGTTTGGCCCGATTCTGCTCCCTTCTCGATCCCGGAGGAGCAGGATCCATGGCGTATCGTGAGGTGGACATGTGGGAGATTCTCGAGATCTTGCGGCGAATCGCCGTCGGCGAGACCCAGGCCGACACGGCGCGAGGCACCGGCAAGGACCGAAAGACGGTCCGCAACTACATCCGCCGCGCCCGGTCATTGGGCTGGGATGGCAGTGCTGACTCGGTCACCGAGGCCCTGGCCGGCCGGATCCAGCAGAGCCTGCGTCCGGTGGAGGAGGTCAGCTCACTCGGGTCCAGCGAGGAGCAGCTCTTCGATCACCGTCAGGCGATTCGCGACTGGCTGAAGGTCGACGAGCCCGAGCGTCGCGGCCTGCGCCTGACGAAGGTCCATCAGTTGCTGCAGCGCCGCGGCGTCGACGTCCCCTACAGCTCCCTGCACCGTTTCGCCGTCCAGCACTGCGGCTTCGCCGACCGACGCCGCACCACCGTGCGCATGGCTCCGTGCGAGCCCGGCGAGGTGGCCGAGGTCGACTTCGGCAGGCTCGGCCTGGTCTTCGACCCCGAGCGGGGCCGCAATCGGGTCCTGCACGCTCTGATCGTGACCCTGGTCCACAGCGCCCACCAGTACGTCTACACCACGCACAGTCAGCAGCTGGACGCCGTGATCGAAGGCCTCGAGCTGGCTTTCGAGTATTTCGGCGGCGTCCCGCGGCGCGTAATCCTCGACAACATGAAGACCGTCATCACCAAGGCCCATCGCTACGAGCCGCACGTCCAGCGCGTCTTCGAGGCCTACTCCCGGCACCGGGATTTCATCATCGACGCTGCCGTCGTCCGCCATCCCACCGGCAAGCCCCACGTCGAACGCCAGGTCCAGTACGTACGCGACAATTTCTTCGCGGGCGAGCAGTGGCGCGACCGCGACCACGTCCAGGAGATGGCCGTGCGATGGTGCACGCAGACCGCCGGGATGCGGGTGCACGGCACCACCCGCAAGCGCCCTCTCGTCGTCTTCGAAGAAGTCGAGAAGCCCACGCTCACGCCGCTGACCAACGGCCGATTCACCACCCCGACCTGGGGTCGTTGCAAGGTCCACCCCGATCACCACATCCAATTCCTGTGCGCCAGCTACTCCGTGCCCACCCGGTACATCGGCCAGACCGTCGATGTCTGCAGCGACGGCAAACTCGTACGCATCTACGCCGGCGGCGAGCAGATCAAGCTCCACCCTCAGGTCGGCAAGGGCCAACGCAGCACCGACCACGCCGACTACCCCAGCGAGAAGACGGCCTACACCATGCGCAGCCCCGATCGCTGCATCGCCGAGGCCCGCAAGCACGGCCCTGACGTCGGCCGCTTCGTCGAGCAGCTGCTCGAAGGCGACTTCCCCTGGGCACACCTGCGCCAGGCGCAGCAGATCCTGCGGCTGTGCGCCAAGTACGGCGCGCCGCGCACCGATGCCGCCTGCAGGACCGCTCTGGCCTTCGACATCCTCAGCGCCCCGCGCGTGAAACGGATCCTCGAGCAGGGCCTCGAGGACGCGCAAGCGCCGACGGCGGCCCCGGCACAGATCGTCCAGCTCCCCCTGCGCTTTGCGCGCGCGGCCGGGAGCTTCTCTCACTCACCTGCGAAAGGAGACCGTGATGAGTGAGATCCCCAGGAGCCTGAAGGCGACGCTGAAGCGGCTGCGCCTGTCGGGCATCCTCCACACCCTCGACGACCGTCTGAGCTACGCCCGCAAGGACAGCCTCTCGATGCTGGAGTTTCTGGAACTGGTGCTCCAGGACGAGATCGAGAGGCGGGACCAGAAGGGCCTGGCCCTGCGGCTGGCCAAAGCCGGCTTCGACCTGGACCAGACGCTGGAAAGCTTCGACCTCGACGGTCCGGTCAGCCTGGATCGCCAGCGCGTCCGCGACCTCTTCGGCCTGGGCTTCGTCGCCGGCCGCGAGGACGTCATCCTGCTCGGCCCCGTCGGCATCGGGAAGACTCATGTATCCATTGCTGACACGGGGAACCGACGCTCGCCCGAGGCTGCTCACCGGTCTATGGTCGACGGGTCGGGGCGGGGGATGCAGAGGGGCAAGTCGATGGGAGGCTGACGCCGTCCCGCCGAAGTGATCGCTGATCCTCCGCATCCCCCCGAACATGGGCAAGAGCGAGAAGATTGCGGCGCCCCGCGCGGCCGCGAAGGAAATACATGGCTGTGCCGGTTCGGCCTGTGCCCCGATTGTACTTCAAGGAGGGGAACCGTGACTACGCGCACCGTCGGCATCGACCTGGCAATTCGGGGGCTACACGTCGCTCACGTCCTCGACGGGGACGGTCAGTCTCTCGGCAGCCCGATCCGCTTCCGGGCCGAAGTGAAGGATCTGGAGCAACTCGTGGCCCGAGTCCGCGCCGGTCTCGGGCCCTCTGATGTGGTCCAGGTGGTGATGGAGCCGACTGGGATGTCGTGGTTTCCCGTCGCCCTCTGGCTTCAGAAGGCCGGCTGCGTCATCATCCGGGTCAAGGGCAAGCGGGTGAAGGCGCTTCGGCGCTACCTCAGTGAACACGTCAAGTCCGATCTCAGCGACGCGGATCTCCTCGGTCGCATTCCGCGGTTTGGACAGCATGGTCTGGTGCCTCAGCACATTCCGTCCGCAGCGCAACACGCACTGGGACGGCTCACCAAACAGCGGCGTCGATACACTGAGGAGATCTGCTCCATCCGCCGGCGCGTCCGCGACCTGATCCGGTGGGCACACCCCTCGCTGGAGCATGCCCTTCCGGAACTGTCCACGCAGGTATCTCGGGCCATTCTGCTCCACTACCTGAATCCGCGGAAGATGACTCGATTGGGGGCTGGGCGGCTCGCAGCCTTCATCCGTGCCAACGTGGGAGGCAACCACCCGGTGCATGGTGATTTCGCCGAGAACGTTGCATTGCGCCTGATCGCTGCGGCTCGAGAGACGTCGCAGCTCTATCGAGACGATGAGGTCGATTACGATTTGCTGCAGCTGGAGATCTCCCAGGAGATTCAACGCTGGGAGGGTTTGCGCGAACACATCAAGGCGCTCGACGAGCAGATCGAGCGACTCTACCGGGACCTCGATCCGTCGGCGCATCTCCGGAGCATCCCCGGCATCGGCCCCCTCCTGGGCCCATCATTGCTGGGCGTCGTCCATGACTGGACGCGATTTGGCTCTCAGAGGCGACTGCGAGGCTTCTGCGGGCTGTTTCCGAAGCGCAACGAATCGGGCGGCGTCACACGACCGGGCCAGAAGATCGGGAAGGGAGGGAGCAACCGGGCGAAACGGGACCTGATCCTGGCGGCAGACGTCGCGCGCACTGTCGATCCCGGTCTGGCACAAGTGTACTACCGCATGATGGTCGACAAGGGTAAGCACCATCGGCAGGCGCTTTGCGCGGTGGCGACACGTCTGGTCAATCGGATCCACATGGTGCTCAAGCAGGGTCGGCCCTACGAACTCCGCGACCTGGATGGCAGACCGATCACCGTGGCCGAGGCAAAGGCGTTGATCGAATCCCATTTCACCGTCCCTCGCGAGCTCCGACAGGCGCGGACTCGATGTCGGCGTGCGACTGGATGACGCTTGACAGTGGGAAGAAGATCACCTGGCTGCGGCGCTGGGACACGCGGCCTGCCGGGCGGGACACCAGGTCCTCTTCCTGAGGGCCGAGAAGGCCCTCAAGCTGCTGCACCAGTCCCGCGCTGACAACTCGACCGAGAAGGTCATGCGGCGGCTGCTCACACCCGACGTGCTGATCCTCGACGACTTCGGGCTGCGGCCGCTCGACAGCCAGCAATCCAGCGACTTCTACGAGCTCGTGATCGAGCGACACCGCAGGAGCTCGACGATCGTCACCAGCAACCGGGCGATCGAGGAGTGGATCCCACTCTTCGCCGATCCGATCCTGGCGCAGTCGGCGCTGGACCGACTCGCCCACAACGCACACCAACTGGTCCTCGAAGGCGAGAGCTACCGCAGGCTCCAGCGGCCGGGGGCCGCTGCGGCCGAAGCTGGCAGCGAGAGCGGGGGGAGGAGCTAGCCAAGTCCGATCGCGCGTGTCATAGTGCGCGCGCAAGACACGGGTGGGGAATGGTCGTGAGAATTGGTGGGGAATGCCCGTGAGAAGTGACAACCGC
>JAAAOL010000376.1 GCA_009908885.1 Bacteroidota bacterium
GTAGCTACGGCGAGATCCGGGAACGCTGGCCGGCGGCGCCAGCGACGCACGGACTGACCAAGAGATGGCTGGATGGTGCACTAGCTCCAGCAAAGCCAGGGCCGACCACTCCTGACCGTGGCAGCGAAAGCAGGACGGTGAGTAGCGCGAGGGCTTGCAGGCGGTTCGAGGTCGCGATGTAGCTGGTCACCGTCTCCTCCAGGTAGTTGAGGGGTTGGGCAGTGTGCGCGGAAGCAAGCGGTATAAAATACAACGGGCCCAGTGGACTCCATGAACGATCGTACTCGCAGTTCGACACCCCTGCCCTTGAGAGACTATGTAGATCAATGAAAGAATGTTAGCACACCGGTGCGGTTCGCCTCAGCGCTACCGTCGAGGTCTCTCCCTTCCAGAAGGGAGAACAAGAGGGATGTGCCCCCTTGAGGCGGGCTGTGAGCGGACATCCTCTCTGTCTCTCCTTCGCGGAAGGAGAGGACCCGAGCGAAACCATGACGGGCGGTACGCAAACGTTCTTGGCTGATTCCACATAGAAATGCCAGCGCTCGCCCCTGCACCCCTGCACGGCAACAAGCTATGAAGAGCCCGTTTGCTGCCTGATGCTGGCGACTGGCAGGATCAAGGTAATTCGGGTACCCTCGTCGAGGGTGCTGTCCAGCGTCATCTCGCCGCCGTGCCGCCGCACGATCTGCGCCACGAGCGACAGCCCGAGTCCGCTGCCAGGGATGTCGAGCGTGCCGACCTGAGTGGACCGATAGAAGCGATCAGTCGCCTGCACCATGTCGTCGGCACTCATACCGAGGCCCGTGTCCTCCACGGTCAACGTAACATCGTCAGCGCGCTCCGTCACCGTCACCTGGATGTGTCCTTCCGGCGTGTACTTGACAGCATTATCGAGCAGGTTGTGCACGACTTCGCGGAGCAGGTCGGGCTGCCCATGGATCGGGACCGCTGGAGGGGTCTCGGCCTGCAGGGCGAGACCCTTGGATTGGGCCTCTGGTCGGAAGTGGGCCGCCTCGGTGCGAACAATGTGAGCAAGATCCACCGGCTCGCGCGGAAGGTGCGTCGCCTCGCGGTCGAGACGGGCCAGGGTGAGCAGGCTGCGCACCATGCGGGTGAGCGTGTCGATCTCGTCCCCGAGGATGGAGAGCGTATCCCGGTAGTCGTCGACCTCGCGCGGGCGGCGCAGCGCCAGGTCGACGTGGCCTCGCATCACAGTGAGCGGGGTCTGCAGTTCATGCGCAGCGTTGGCGGTGAAGCGGTACATCTCGTCGAACGCCTGCTCCAGCTGCTCCAACTGAGCGTTGAGCGTAGTGGCCAGCTGCGCCGTCTCCTGGTCCGACTCATCGGGAACGGGCACGCGCTGATGCAAGCGCTCGGGGCCGATCGTTTCGGTAGCCTGCGTGATGGTGGCGAGCGGTCGCAGCACGCGTCCGGCCTGCCACCAGAGCAACAGCCCCAGGCCGAGGAGCGTCAGCACCAGGCCGCCTCCCAGGAGGAGCCCCGTGCGACGCATCGCCTCGCCGATGCCGGGGTCGTTGCGGGCCACCTGCGCGTAACCAAGAACGCGCCCGTCATCGCTACGAATTGGCTGGTTAATGTAGTACAGCTCCGCCCCGTCGACCTCGAACGTGTGGAGGCGGGGTAGCAAGGTCTCTTCCTGCGACGTGTACGCCAGCAGGCGGTCTGGGTAGTCACCCGCCGAGAAGAAGGTGACGTTGTCGGACTGGCGGAGGATGTAGCCCTCGTCATCGAAGATTTGGACGAAGAAGGGGTCGATAAACTTGCCCGTGAAGCGGTGGTGCGGCTCGCTCCAGTTGTAGCGCTCCGGGTGCAGCGTCTCGCCGTCCTCCGAGACGACCTGCGCCAGGATTTCGTCGATCTCGGCCTCCAGCACGGCATAGGCGTTGTGCGTCAGCCAGGCATAGATGCCGCCCCCGACGAGGAGCCCCAGCAGCGTCAGCGCGACGGCCAGGCCAGACCCGATGGTGACCAGCAGGCGCCGCCGGAAGGTCGGTCGCGTCTCGGTAGACGATGGCGCAGGAGCAGCAGCGAGGCCGCCTGTAGATGGAGGTATCCGGTTCATGAGCGCTCGCCACCCTCTGGAACGAAGCGGTAGCCGACGCCGCGCACCGTCTCTATCTGGGCGGTGCAGCCCGCGTCGTCCAGCTTGTGGCGCACGTAGCCCACGTACACATCGATCAAGTTGGTGCCCCGGTCGAAGTCGTGTCCCCACACGTCGCGGTGGATGTCGTCGCGGGTGAGGGCCTGTCCGGGGCGGGCGAGAAAGTAGGCCAGCAGGTCGAACTCCTTGGGCGTCAGGTTCATGTCGGTGCCGTCGCAGGTGCACCGCCGTGCCACCGGGTCGAGGGTAAGCGGTCCCGCTTCGAGGGGCCTGCGCTCCTGCGATGTCCGGGTGCGGCGCAGCAACGCCTCGATGCGGGCGAGCAGCTCGTCGAAGGCGAAGGGCTTGGGCAGGTAGTCGTCGGCGCCGGCGCGGAGGCCCGTCACCTTGTCTTCCACTGCGTCGAGCGCCGTCAGCATGAGGACCGGGACGTCGGGGTCATGCAGACGCAACTGGCGGCACACCTCGATGCCGGAGAGGTCCGGCAGGCGGACGTCGAGCAGGATCAGGTCGAACGGTTCTCCGAGCGCACGTTCCAGGCCGCGGCGTCCCTCCGGCACCCAGTCCACGGCGTAGCCTTCCTCTTCCAGGCCCTGACGGACGAAGGAAGCCACGCGGCGTTCATCTTCGACGAGCAGAATGCGCATCGGCAGGAAAAAGCAACTCAGGCGTCAGTGGCGTTGGGGGAGGCGCGTACTCTCAAACCCGCATGGTTCGGCGTCGAGACGCTGGATTCTCTGCCACCATATACGCACGAAAAGAGGTGTCGACCAGCGCAGAGTGCGATTCTCATGCGGTTCTAATAGGCCTCTCATGGTTTTCTCATGATACCGCGCTTTCCGGCAGAGATACTAGGACCACAGGCTGGCGGGCTACTCGGCTCGACGGCAGAGGACCCATGCGAACGACGGTGCGCGCTATGAGCCGAAACGTGTTAATGCGACGATATTCTCTTTTCATGCTACTCCTGGCAGGATTGCTCATGAGCGCCTGCTCGCAGGAGCCGGTCGGCGAAACCGCTTCTGGCGACGTCGAGGCGCCACCGTCGGTGCGGGAGGGCGAGACATCGGGCCAACAGCTCGTCCGCCTTCGCCGAGAGCAAGCCGCCGAGCTTAAGGTCCGCACCGTCGTGGCCGGGCGCGACACCGCCCAGGTGGCCGTGACGCTGCCGGGACAGGTGCAGCCCGCGCCGGACTACTTCGCGCAGGTCAGCGCCCCCATCAGCGGGCGCGTCGTACGCATCCATGCGCATGAGGGCGAGGCCGTCCGGCAGGGTCAACCCCTGCTGGCGCTCGAAAGCCTGGAGTTCGCCAACCTGGCCGCTGACTACCTGCAGGCCGCGGCGGAGGAAGCCTACCAGCAGCGCCAGGTGGAGCGGCTGCGGGAGCTAGTGGACAAGAAGATCGCCGCACGCAGCCGCCTGGACCGCGCCGAGGCGGACCTGAGCCGCACGCATGCCAGCGTCAGCGCCACGCACGCCCGGCTGCGGGCCCTCGGCATCACCGACGCGCAGATGGAGCGGTGGTCCACTGAGACGCGCGAGCGTCCGCTGCTGCAGCTCTACGCTCCTATCAGCGGCGCCATCGACCAGCACGACATCGACCTGGGCCAGTCCGTGACGGCCTATCAGGCCATGATGACCATCATCAGCACCGAGAAGGTGCTCATCCGGGGCTTCGTCTCGCCGGAGGACGCGCCCATGATGGCTCCGGGCGACCCGGTGACGGTCAGCCTCGAAAATGCGCCGGGGCAGGCGCTCGACGCAACGGTCACGACCATCAATCCGTCCGTCGATCCGCAGAACCGGTCCGTCACCGTCAACATCATCACGCCCACACGCGATCGCTGGCCGATGCCGGGGCAGACGGTGCGCCTGTCCATCCAGGCCAGCAACCCGCGTCCCGTCATGATGCTGCCCCTCTCAGCGGTGCAGTACGAGGGCGAGCAGGCCATCATCTTCGTCCGCCGCGACCCGCTCACCTACGAGAAGCGCCCCATCACGGTCGACCGCCTCACCGAGGATCAGGTGATCGTGGCCGAGGGGCTGGACGAGGGCGAGGAGGTCGCCGTCACGCAAATCTTCAGCCTCAAGGCGCTCGGCCGCTACGAGCTGTACGCGGAAGAATAGTCCGCTCCCGAGCT
>JAAAOL010000363.1 GCA_009908885.1 Bacteroidota bacterium
GCACGCGCCGGTCCCAGCTGCCGCCCGGGAAGCGGATCGACCCCGGCGCCACGCTGTTGACGCGGATGCCCTCCTCGGCCAGCTCCAGCGCCATGATCTTGGCCACGCTGATGAGGGCCGTCTTGGTGGTGTTGTAGATGGACAGGCCCGGCCCGCCCGCCTCGCGCCCGAAGATGGACGAGATGAACAGGATCGCCCCACCCCCGGCCGCGCGCAGGTGCGGGATGACGGCACGGCTCGTGCGGACGTGCGCGTTGAAGTTGAGGTCCAGGATCGCGGCCCAGTCCTCGTCCGTCGTCTCCGCGAACGGCTTGCGGCGATTGCCGCCCACGTTGTTCACCAGCACGTCGATGCGCCCGAACTGGTCGGCGGCGGCGTCCACGAACTGCTGCGGCGCGTCCGGATCGGTGACGTCGAGCGGCAGCGCCAGCACGTCGACGCCCGTCTCGCTCAATTCGGCTTCTGTTTCGCGGAGCGTCTCTTCGCCGCGGGCGCAGATGGCCACGTGGCAGCCTTCGGCGGCGAGGCCGTGGGCGATGTACTTTCCGATGCCGCGACTTGCCCCCGTGATGAGGGCTACCTTATCCTTGAGTCCGAGATCCATGCGTGGCGTCCTGCGTCGAGTGCGTGGCAATTGCGAACTGTGAACTATCCGAACGCAGCCCACTTTATCCACTCCGGAGCGGCGTCTTTGCGCAAACTTAGCGAAGCCCGCGGCGCCGCCCGACCGTTCATCCACCAACGCCCCACCTCCCATGGCCGACCCCACGAGCTCTCTGCCCGATGATCTGACCTTCGAGGCCGCCCTCCAGCGCCTCGAAGCGCTCGTCGACGCCCTGGAGGAGGGTGATGCGACGCTGGACGAGGCCGTCGCCTCGTACGAAGAAGGCGTCGCGCTGGCGCAGTACTGCCTGGAACGCCTCGACACGGCCGAGATGCGCGTCCAGGAACTCGCGCTGGAATGACCATCCCTGGCGAGTTGCGTCCTCCGTCCAGCCCGCGCCGCCGCGTGACGATCTTTCGGGGGCCTGCTTCGTAGGAGGCACCGTTCCTGCGTCACCAAACCCTGTCCTCCCATGCGGTACGAGCACCTCTTCCCTGACCTCCCCGATGACGCCCGCTGCTGGGTCTACGTGGCGGACCGCCCGCTGACGGAGGCGCAACGGACCGACCTCCTCGGCCAGTTGCGCGCCTTCTTCACCGACTGGACCTCCCACGGCGCCCGGGTGCGCGGCGACGCCGTGCTGCGCGACGACCGCATCCTGCTGCTGGCCGCGGACGTGCCCGGCGGCGACCTCTCCGGCTGCGGCATCGACAAGTCCGTCCACGCCATCGAGCACGCTGCCCAGGAGCACGACTTCTCCTGGCTCTCGCCGCTGCAGGTCGTCTGGCGCGACGGGGACGGGCAGCTCCAGCACGGCGCCCGGTCCACCTTTCGCGCCCTCGCCCGCGACGGCGGCGTCGATGGCATGACGCCCGTGATCGACCTGAGCGTGGACACCGTCGGCGCGCTGCGCAACGGCCAGTTCGAGCAGCCCGCGCACCAGTCCTGGCACGGGCGCGTCTTCCGCCTGGCCCACCCGACGGCCTAAGTGGAATCAACTAAGAACATTAGCGTCCCACCCCTCACGGTCTCGCTTGGGTCCTCTCCTTCCGCGAAGGAGAGACAGAGAGGATGTCTGTTCACAGGCCGCCTCAGCAGTGCACATCCCTCTTGTTCTCCCTTCTCGACACGAGCCCGCAGGGCGACTGATGAGCCGTAGGCGAGGCCCACCCGACGGCCTAGCTCTCTCGTTCCCGCCCCCGCATGCGCATCGTCGAAAGCACGCGTGAGCGCGTCGTCACCCGCCTCGCCCAACTGGAGCAGCCGCGCCGCGAAATCCTGTTTGCAGCGCTGTTTTTGATCCTGCTGCTGCTCACCGGGATGTTTGGGTACCGGCTGATCGAAGGCTGGTCGCTCATGGACGGGCTCTACATGACGTTCATCACGCTCAGCACGATCGGCTTCGGCGAGGTGCGGACGCTCACCACGGCGGGGCGGCTCTTCACCATCTTTATCGGCATCTCGGGCATCGGCATCGTGGCCTTCGTCGCCGCCCGCTCGGCCCAGCTGCTGCTGACGAGCGAGCGCCTGCGGCAACGTCAAATCCGACGCAAGATCGAACGTATGGAAAATCATTTTATCATCTGCGGATACGGGCGTATCGGCAAGCGCGTGGTGGAAGACCTCCTGCATGCCGACAAGGAGTTCGTGATCGTCGACCTCGACCCCGACGAAGTGGCGGCCGCGCAGGATGCCGGGTTGCCCGCCCTGCAGGGCGACGCGGAGGACGAGAATGTGCTCAAAGAGGCCGGCCTCGACCACGCGCAGGGCCTCATTCTGCTGCTGCCCGAGGACAGCGACAACGTCTTCGCCACGCTGGTGGCCCGCGACCTGCGGCCCGACCTCTTCGTCCTGGCCCGCACGAACGACGTCAAGAACCGCCGCAAGCTGATGCAGGCGGGCGCCAACAAGGTGATCGCCCCGCTCGACGTCGGCGCGGACCGGATTTCGCAGGTCGTCCTTCGCCCCAACGTGGATCAGTTCATGGAACGCGTGCTCCGAACCACCTCGCTGGGGTTGCAGATGGAGGAGGTCGACGTGGAGCCGGATGCGCCGCTGGCGGGCAAGTCGCTTTCCGACAGCAACTTCCGGCAGCAGTTCGACGCCATCGTCATCGCGATCATCGAGGGCGAGACGGAGGAGATGAAGTTCAACCCCGGCCCGCACGACCGCATCACCGCGGGCGACACGCTCGTGGTGCTGGGGAGCGAGGAGATGATCGACCGTCTTCGCGTGCGCGGCTGCACCGCCTGCTGAAGACTCGGGGGCATCGCGCCCCTGCACCGCCTCGTAACGCGTCGCGGCCATCCTGCAACGAAGCGACGCCCCCGAAACCCAACGCCTGCCTGCGCCGTGCTATTGTATCCCATCGACGATCTGCCCCGAGCCACGATGCGCCATCCAATCCGCTTCCTGCTCCGCGCCGCGCTGTCGGCCGCCCTGCTGCTGCCGCTCACGGTCCTGCTCAGCACCGACGGCCACGCCCAGAGCTACATCAACCAGACCGCTGTGGCGGACATCCTGAACCGCCGTGCGGAGACCCTGGACGACATCCCGGAGGTGTACTACAACTACCGGGTGCTCTACGACGACCGCGACAACAGCGTCCGCGCGCGCAACCGGCTCTACAAGATCCTCGGCCACGGCGACATGGCGCTGGGCCGCAAGCGCGCGCAGCTCGTCGAACTGCTGAACCGCCGCCTCATGCAGGACCTCACCGTCGGCGACACGATCGTCGTCCCGACGGACTTCAACCTCGACTTCCGCGCCTACTCGCCCTTTCCGCGCTACTATACCGGCGCCCGCGAGTTCGACAAGCTCTTCATCATCGACAAGACGATCCAGGCGTGGGCGGCCTATGAGTACGGCAAGCTGGCCCGGTGGGGCATCGTGAATACCGGCAACCCGGACGAGTCGCCGACGCCGACGGGGCGCTACAACTTCAACTGGCAGGAGGAGCACCGCGTCTCCAGCCTCAGCCCGCCGGGCGAGACGTGGGACATGTACTGGGTCTTCAACTTCCACCAGGCGCGCGGCATCCACATCCACCAGTACCCGCTGCCCACGGGCGGGCCCACCAGCCACGGCTGCGTGCGCCTCGTGGACGCCGACGCCGAGTGGATCTACCACTGGGCCGACACCTGGCGCACGACGGCGCGCGGCTCGGGCATCGGCTCTGGGCAGGGGCGTATCGTCGAGCCGGGCACGACGGTGCTCGTCCTGGGCGAGGACCCGAAGGACGATCACCCGCATCCGTTCGACTTCAAAAAACGCTATCCCGTCCTCAAGCGCGTGGACCTGCCGGAGCACCCGTACGACGTGCCCCCCGGCACGCCGCAGCAGGAATACTTCGACCGCCTCCGCTTCGCCGAGGGGACGAACTGAGGCGCGGAGGCCGGTTGAATGTGGGTGGACGTGCGGACGGGTGGATGTGGGGCTACTGCGTGATGCGTAATACGGATGCCCTCTGATCCTGTTAGGATAGCCATACCGTGTAATACCAACTCCGGTTAATGAGTTGGTGTATGGAGGGTCGAAAGGTTGAAGGGGTGGAGGAGCGTCACGTCCATACGTCCACACCTACACACTTCCAACCCCAAATCCGGCCTCGTGGGGCTACGTCATACCACCATGGTTCAGCCGGATTTGGTATTATTC
>JAAAOL010000195.1 GCA_009908885.1 Bacteroidota bacterium
CCGCGTGGCCGAGGGCGGCGGCTTCATCCAGACCTCCGCGTTGGACGGCTTCCAGATCCGCCTCGCCCTGCCGCTGGCCTGAGCGCACCGCCCCGTTTTCATCGACCTATATATACCATCATGCCAGGTATGACACTATCGACGCGGGTCGGTCTCTCAGCACTCGCTGCCGGATGCATCGTTGTGGTGTGGTTCGTGTTTCTCAACGAGCCTGCTCCTGAAAACCGTACGTCGGGACAGGTTGCAGAGCGGGGAGCCCCGTTTGCGACGGGGGTAAAGGATGATCCGCACGGGCGCCAGCGGTACGAATGGATGCGCCTGCGGAACCCACAGACGGGACAGGTGCCAGCAGGCATTCGGGCCCGTGAGTTGGCCTTCGCAAAGCATCTGCCACACCGCGAGGTGGTGGGTGCAGGGAAGCAGGGAGGAACGTGGAGCGCCCGGGGACCTGGCAACGTCGGGGGGCGCACGAGAGCGCTGGCGCTAGACGTAACGGATGAGAACATCATTCTCGCCGGTGGGGCCTCGGGCGGCATGTGGCGCTCGACGAACGGAGGGAGTAGCTGGATGAAGACGACGGACCCGCAGTTTATCCACAACGTCACGTGCGTCGCGCAAGACCCGCGTGCAGGACATACGCAGACGTGGTTCTATGGGACGGGCGAGTGGTTTGGATCGGCGGAAGACACGGGAAAAGGGCTTTATCGCGGGGATGGCATTTTTCGGTCTACCGATGGAGGAGTGACCTGGCAGCAACTGGCAAGCACGGCGTCTAACTCCCCGCAGACGACGAACGACTTCGATTACATGTACAACCTCGTCGTCGACCCAACGACGCCGACATCATCTCCCTCGACGATCGTCGCAGCCACGAGCGGCGGCATCATGCGCTCGGACGATGGCGGCACTACATGGACTCGTCAGATCGGAGCGGGTGCCGCGCTGGCATTCTACTATACTGATGTCGCCGTGACATCGACGGGCGTCTTCTACGCCACGCTATCGGTCCGCGAGGGCATTGACACGGTACAGGGACTCTTTCGGTCGCCGGATGGCGTGACGTGGACCGAGATTACGCCCACAGGATGGCCCACGGGGTTTGGGCGGACAGTCATTGGAACCACGCCGCCGGATGAGGACCAGGTTCTTTTTCTGTCCTACACGCCAGGCAGTGGGCAGAATAACCACAGCCTCTGGCATTACACGTACCTTTCGGGCGATGGCACAGGGGCCGGAGGAAGCTGGGAGAACCGTTCGTCGAACCTTCCTAACCTGTCGGGCTCGTCCCTGAACAGGCAGTTCCGGACGCAGCGGGGCTACGATATGTTCGTCGCTGTGTCGCCGACGAACGAGGATGTGGTGTTGCTGGGAGGCGTCAACTTGTGGCGATCGACCACCGGGTTCACGACGCCGAGCTATACGCGCATCGGAGGCTATGAGCCGACGAACGAAACCTTCGACCTCTGGCCGAACCACCATCCCGACCAGCACGCCGTCGCCTTCTACGATGACTTCACCACACTGCTCTCCGCCCACGATGGGGGCCTCAGCCGCACGACGAATTACCTGGCCTCGAACGTGGAATGGACGTCGCTAAATAATAACTACCTGACGACGCAGTTCTACAGCGTTGCAACGGAGTCGGGGACGGCGGGCTCTCAGAAGGTCATCGGCGGGTTGCGAGACAACGGGTCTTGGTTTTCCGCGCTCACGGCAAACAACTGGGCTGACGTGACGGGGGGCGATGGAAGCTATGCGGCCATCCCGAACGGGGCAGAATATTTCTTCACCTCCTCCCAATACAACCAAATCTACCGCGCCCAGATGGACAACGACGGCGTGTTTACCGCGACGACTCTCGTGTCTGGAGACAGCAATAATCGCCTCTTTATCAACCCGTTCATTTTGGATGTCAACCAGGAGACGATCTACTACGCCGCGTCGAACAGAATCGGTAGAATCCTGGATGCCACGGAAAGCGCGATCGACAACGAGATACTGACCGATTCGCAGATTTCCTGGTTCGTTACGACGCTGGAGATGGCGGGGGAGGGCAACTGGCTCTACTACGGGTCCAGTGACGGACGCGTGTACCGCCTGGCAGGACCACGGTCCAGCACTCCCAATCTCGAAGAGATCACCGGCTCGAACTTTCCAGACGGAGCCTATGTCAGCAGCATCGCCGTCGACCCGACCGACGAAGACCGGGTCCTGGTCGCCTTCTCCAATTACGAGGTGCCGAGTCTCTTCTATACGCTGGATGGCGGCAGCACCTGGTTCGACGTAAGCGGCAACCTGGAGGAGAACCCGGACGGCAGCGGCAACGGCCCGTCGGTGCGCTGGGTTGACATCCTGCGTGACGGCCCCCAGGTCATCTATTTTGCGGGGACGAGCACCGGACTGTACTCCACCACCCAGCTCATCGCGGGGAGCACGAACTGGGGGCAAGAGGGGGCGTCGACCATCGGCAACGTCGTGGTGGACATGGTGCAGGCTCGCCAGCTACCCGAGGCCAACGACGGCTATGTGGTCGTGGGTACGCACGGCAACGGCGTCTACGACGCGTTCTATCCCATCAAGCGCGTAGCCGGCACCATCCGCGACGCGGAAGGCACCCCGGTCGAGGGCGTCGTGCTCGACGGGCTTCCCGGCAATCCTTCCACGGATGCGCAGGGCAACTACTCCGCTACGATCGACTGGGAGTGGACCGGCACGGTGACGCCCACGAAGCCGGGATACACCTTCAGCCCGGCGAGCATCGTCTACGACGCCGTGCCCGCTGAGCACCGCCCGTATGACGACTTTCTCGCCGTTCCCGACGTGGGTCCCCGCGTTCCGACGGTGGGACTCGACCTGTGGTGGAAAGAGAGCGGCATGCACGGCCTCGCCACGCTCGGGAGCGATCCGGACATCTTCCGGTGGGACGATGCGAGCGGCAACGGGCGCGACCTCGTGCAACTCAGCCCGTCGCGCCGCCCTCTATATGCCCCGAACGGCGTGCGGGGGTATCCGGCCGTTCGCTTCGACGGGACCGACGACCTGATGACGCATAGCGGCTATTCCCTCGACGGCCGGGACGAGGCGACGGTGTTTGCCGTCATGCGCACCGACAACAGCCAGGGCGGGCGGTACCTGGTCAGCATGCCCAAGGATGTCACGGGCCTGAACGGGTTCGATCTGGGCTTTACGAGCACGCGCGTGCGATCCAACCTCAAGACCACCAATGGCTTTACGACAGCCGAGGCGGTGGAGAACTACTACGACGGAGACGGCCACATCCTCACCGGGCGATACTGGGCGGACGGTATCCTGGCCACCCACCGCGTGTACTATGACGGCGGCCAGGAGGACGCTGAAAACACCAGCGGCACCATCGAGGCGGGGGCCAACAGGGTCTACCTCGGCGGCTTCAGCGCGAGCTACAGCGCCTACTATTCCGGCGAATTGGCCGAGGTGCTGGTCTACAACCGCAGCCTGGGCATCGCCGAGCGCACCGCCGTCGAGAATTATCTGGGCCTGAAATACGGCATCGGCAGGCGCACCGTCGCCGACCCTTCCGTCAGCGGCGGCCTGGAAGGCGTGCTCGTGCTCGGGTCGATCGGTGCGGCGGTCAGCCTCACCGACGGCCCGTCCCAGAGCGGGTCGCTATCGGCCACGACGGGCACCAACCCCAGCGTGGTCGGCTCGCTGCCCTCGGGAGTAGGTGCCATCCTGCCGGACCAGTACTGGTCGATCGAGGCATTTCTGTCGGACTATACCTACAGCATCACGTTCGACCTGCGCGACTTCGACCTGGGTGGCGTAGCGTTCGATGATCTCACGGCCCTCAAGCGGGACGACGGGAGCAGTCCGTGGCAGGACGTCCGCTCGCTCACGGGCGTGACGCTCGTTCACCACGAACCGTACCTCACGGCGAGCGGGCTGACCGGGTTCTCTGACTTTGCCATCGGCGTGACGGACGGCGCTGCCGGACTGCTGGTGACGACGGAATCCGACGCTGTGGACGCCAACGCGGGCAATTGCGACACGATGCAGCCCTCCGACCTGCCGGGCGCCGACGGCGTGACGAGCCTGCGCGAAGCGATCTGTGCGGCCAACAACGACAGCCCGCGCACCGTCACGCTGCCCGCAGGCACCTACGTCCTGTCTATCCCGGGCACGGAGGAGGACGGGAACGCCACCGGCGACCTCGACATCCTCGACGACCTGACCCTTACTGGAGCAGGCGCCCGTACGACCACCATAGATGCGACGGGCATC
>JAAAOL010000555.1 GCA_009908885.1 Bacteroidota bacterium
GCGTCCATCGAGAAGCGCATCGAGTACGACCTGTACTACATCCAGAACTGGTCGCTCCTGCTGGACCTCAAGATCATGTGGATGACCCTCTGGCGCGGCTTCGTGAATGAGAATGCGTATTGATTGGCTCGTGGTCGATGGTCTTCTGGTCGATTATCGAGCGCTTCTTTCTAGAATAGGGAGCATTCCACTGCAGCGGCGGTACAGAAAGCAACGCCAACTCGACCCGCTATCGACGGCGCTCACCCAACGTCCACGCTATGGCGCAGTCCACGACATACCGGTACATCGTACGGCGCGACGACATCCTCGGTGGGGAACCCCTCATCGAAGGCACGCGCACGCCCGTCCGCGCTATCGTCGAGAACCGGCGCCTGGGACGCACCCCGGAAGAAATCCCTTTTCACCTGCCGCACCTGACGCTCGCACAGGTGTACGCGGCCCTGGCGTACTACAGTGACCACCAGGAGGAAATCAACACTTACATCGAGCAAAACCGCATCGCTGAGGAGCGTCTCGGCACGATGGTCTCCGGCGATGAACTGAGTCGGCGTGGGGAAGGAACGGCGGACGATGCCTAACTATGGAAGCGCGTCGATTGTTTGCCCGGCTCTACCTCGATGAAGATGTGGATGTGCTGGTGGCGCACCTCGTGCGCAGTCGGGGATTTGAGGTCGCCACGACACACAGCGAGCGGATGCTGGGGCAGTCCGACGCGTCACAACTGGCTTATGCGTCCGAGCATGCGTGGGCACTCGTGACGCACAACCGTACGGACTTCGAAGCGCTCGCGGTGCAGTATTTCGAGGAAGGTCGCATGCACTGGGGCATCATCTGTGCCTTCCGCCGCCCTCCGCACGACCTTGCTGACCGGTTGGTGCGCCTGCTCAACGAGCACACCGCCGCCGACCTCAAGAACCAGGTCGTATACCTGTGATCAGCGCCTCGGGAATCGGTACCTCCCAGCGCGAAACGTATCCTGCCGATTCCCCAAAACCATTTGGCGTCCATTTCGTAGAGGCGAAACCACCGATCCCATCACCCACCAGTCTCTACGCATCGCATGGCGCTGTTATCGGTCGAGAACGTCACCAAACGCTACGGCAAGACGGTAGCAGTGGACGACGTCACCTTCGAGGCCCAGCCGGGGCGCATCCTCGGCCTGCTGGGCCCTAACGGAGCAGGCAAGACGTCCACCATCCGCATGATCACCTACATCACCGTGCCCGACGAGGGGCAGATCCTCTTCGAAGACCGCCCGGTGGGACCGTGGAGCCAGGAGCAGATGGGGTACCTGCCCGAGGAGCGTGGCCTCTACAAGAAGCTGAAGGTGGGCGAGCAGCTGCTCTACCTCGCCGAACTGAAAGGCCTCGCCCGGAGCACCGCCAAAGAGCGCATCCGGTACTGGCTGGACCGCTTCGACGCCACGGAGTGGCACGACATGAAGACCGAGGAGCTGTCGAAGGGCATGCAGCAGAAGGTGCAGTTCATCGCCACCATCCTGCCCGAGCCGCGCCTGGTCATCCTGGACGAGCCCTTCAGCGGCCTCGACCCGATCAACTCGTCGCTGCTGAAGGACATCGTGCTGGAGCTGAAGGAGGACGGGCGCACCATCCTGTTCGCCTCGCACCGCATGGAACAGGTGGAGCAGCTGTGCGACGATATCTGCCTGATGTCGAACGGCAAGATCGTGCTCAACGGCGCGCTGCGGGCCATCAAGAAACGCTTCGGCAAGGACAGCATCCTGATGGAGTTCGACGGCGACGACGCGTTCCTGGACGCCCTGGAGGCCGAGGGAACCATCCGCGTGACCAACCGGAGCCTGCACCGCGCCGAGCTGCGCCTGCTGGACGGCACGCCGGGCCGCCGCGTGCTAGAGGCCGCCCTGGCGCACGTGGACGACCTCTACCGCTTCCAGCTCACCGAGCCGCCGATGAGCGAGATCTTCGTCAGCGTCGTCGGTGAAGACGCCCGTGAGCAGTTGTCAACTGACGGCGCCCCCGCCGTGGCTGCCGCGTAGCGATCTGCCCTCTCCCCGCGATTCCCGAGCATCCTATCCGCCTGCCCGTCCTATGTCCAAGATCTGGATCATCCTCAAGAGCGAATTCCTGCGGCGCGTCACGTCGAAGTGGTTCATCATCATCACGCTGCTGGCGCCCGTACTGCTCGTGGCGCTGCTATTCATCCCGGGTCTGGTCACCGTCATCGCCTCCGGCGGCGACGAGACGACCGTGGCTGTGATAGACGAGACGGGCGTGCTGCTGCCTCGCCTGCAGGCCGAGGCGGGCGACGACTTCACCTTCACCGCATCAGAGCTATCCCAGGAGGCCCTGCGCGATTCTGTGATGGCGGGCGCGGTCGACGGCTACCTGTACCTGCCCCCGCAGGTTCTCGACGGGGAGGGCGGGGCGACGTACTACTCCGCCGAGGGCGGCGGTCTCTCCTTTGGCATGCGGCTGACGCGGACCGTCTCGGACGCCGTAGAGCAAGAGCGCCTGCAGGCCCAGCAGGTGCCGGACGAGGTGCTGCAGATCATCGAGACGAACGTGGACGTGGACCTCGTGAAGCTGACCGAGGAGGGCGAAGAAGAAGATGCGACCCTCGCGTATACGATCGTCGGCTACGTGATGGGCTTCTTCATCTACATGTCCGTCTTCATCTACGGCGCCATCGTGATGCAGGGCGTCATCGAGGAGAAGACGAGCCGCGTGGTGGAGGTCGTCGTCTCGTCGGTCCGCCCCTTCCAGCTCCTGATGGGCAAGGTGCTGGGCATCGGCGCGATGGGGCTGGTGCAACTCATCACGTGGGCCGCCCTGATCGGCGTGGGGATGACCTTCGCCGGCACCATCATGGCGCTCTTCCTCAACCCGGCCGACCTGGGCCTATCCGCCGACGCGTCGCAGCAGGCCATGCTGGAGGCCGCCGACATCACGATTCCCTCCGTGCCGCCCGGCCTGTTCATCTGGTTCATCCTCTTCTTCCTGGGCGGCTACCTGCTCTACGCCAGCCTGTACGCCGCCATCGGCTCGGCCGTGGAGCAGCAGCAGGACGCCCAGACGCTCCAATTGCCCATCGCGCTACTCGTCATCGTCCCGATCCTGTTCATCGGCTTCATCGTCGAGAGTCCCAACTCGACGCTGTCGGTCGTCATGTCCCTCATCCCCTTCTTCGCGCCCATCCTGATGATCGTGCGCGTGGCGGTGACGGACGTGGCCTTCTGGCAGGTGGGCCTCAGCTACCTGCTACTCATCGGCACCTTCATCGGCTCCATCTGGATCAGCAGCCGCATCTACCGGATCGGCATCCTGATGTACGGTAAGAAGCCGAGCCTCAAGGACCTGGCGAAGTGGGTGCGCTACGCGTAGCGGGTCAGCGTCGGCGGGTCAGCGTTCCCCGCCGATAGGGAGAGCGCGGACACGGATCCGCGAAGGCTCTATGACCACCACGCTGCCTGCACGAAGATCATCGCTCAACGCTGGCAGGTTGGAAAGAACCAGGTCAGCCTGCGCGCTCGGGCGACGTGAGCCATGACGAAGCAGAATGAACGAGGGAGACTTCTTCTGACGGAGTGCGAGGAGTGTGCCAAAATCCGTATCTGCTGAGATGAGCACCCGCCTTTCGGCAGCGGCCCTTGCGATAACGACGTCGTCCGATGCGTCCTGGATACTGTGGTCTCGAACATGGGTCGCCTCATGTCCTGCGGCTCGGAGCCTTTCCGCCACGAGGGGTGACAGCGCATTGTTGACGAGAAACCTCACGACGGCGTAGAGAGAGGTAGTTCTCGCTCGCGCACCGCCTCCGCCGCGTAGTGAAGAGCCTCGGCAACGTCTTCAGCCTCCAGGTCAGGATAGGCAGCGAGAATGTCTGAGGTCGACATACCATCGGCGACCATGCCGACGACGGTAGCTACGGGAATGCGGAGCCCTCGAATGCAGGGCACACCGCCCATCTGATCGGGCCGAACAGTGACACGGGAAAAGCGCATAGGACTATGGCGTCTGCTACGTTTCTCTTCCTAACCGCACCCCAGGAGCGAAGTTGCCGAAGCAGCATCATCGGTACTTGCTGCCGCGCACGACCTCGATGGGGTGGCTGTAGAGGATGACGGCGTAGTGCTCGAAGTAACGGGCGGAGACGTGCTCGGTGATGGCCTCGGCCACGTCGTCGCTCACGATGACTTCCAGCTTGACGTTGCGTTTCTCCCACTCGGACGCCCGGACGCCGCGCGAGCCTTCGCCCTCCACGTCGGTGAGCGTGTAGCCGGTGGCGCCCAGCGTGCGCACCTCGTCGATGAGCTGGTCCTTCAGGACGCGCTCGGCGATGATGGTGACGAGCTGAAGCGTGATGGTAGACATAACGATCAGGCGAGCCACTGGGCCACCGTAAAGTAGAGCGGGATGCCCAGCGTTATGTTGAAGGGAAAGGTGATGCCGAGCGACGCCGTCAGGTAGAACGTCGGGTTGGCCTCGGGCAGCGCGATGCGCACCGCCGCCGGGGCGGCAATATACGAGGCGCTGGCGACGATTGTCCCGAAGACGGCGCTGCCGCCCAGCGAGAGGCCCGCGAGGCCGCCGACCCAGACGCCGAGGATGCCGTGCAGGATGGGCATGACGATGCCGAAGCCGACCAGGAAGAGGCCCACCTTGCGCAGGTCGCGCAGGCGCCGCGCCGTGACCAGGCCCATCTCCAGCAGGAAGAGCGTGAGCGCCCCCTGAAACCCGTTGACGAAGAACGGCTCGACCGGCTCCAGGCCGGACTTGCCCACGACGAGGCCGATGGCCAGCCCGCCCAGCAGCAGCACGATGCTCCGCCCGGCCAGCACCTCGTGCAGCGCCTTCTTCCACGATCCGGCCTCGCGCGAGCCGATCTGGGCGATCATCAGGCCGACGATGATGGCCGGTATCTCCAGCAGGGCCACGAGCGCGGGCAAAAATCCCTCGCCGGTTACCCCCGCCAGGTCGATGAACGCCTGTGCGGCGATGAAGGTGACGACGGAGACCGACCCGTAGTGCGCCGCGATCGCCGCCGCGTTGATGCGATCGAGCGCGCCGATGCGTCGCAGCACGAAATACGACGTAATGGGCGTCAGGCTGCCGAGGGCGAGCGTCGCCAGCATCGGGCCGAGGAACGTCAGAAACGGCGTCTCGCTCAGCTCGGCGCCCCCCTTCAGGCCGATGGCGAGCAGCAGATAGATCGACAGCGCCGTATACAGCTCGTCAGGAAACCGCAGGTCGCTGCGGATGAGCGAGGCGAAGATGCCCAGCACGAAGGCCAGGATGATCGGCGAAAACAGGTTCGCCAGGAGAATATCGACAGTGCCCATGGGTGTGGGAGCGTTGGACGGTGGGGTCGCTCAAATATCACCCTTGAGCAGGTGGATGTCCACCGCCGCTCGTGCACCGATTCTACTGGTTCAGCGTGTTGGTGTCCGAATCCTGGTGTCGCCTGTCATGGTGCGTGGTCCGTGACACCAAATCCGGCTGAAGCATTATCGTATGACGTAGCCCCGAGAGGCCGGATGTGGGGGTGGACGTGTGTCGGTGTGGACGTATGGACGTGATTCTCGTCCACCCCTTCAACCGTTCAACCCTCCATACACCAACTCATTACCCGGAGTTGGTAGGACAGGCACGGGCCGTCGGCTCCATCAGCGCTTTGGCACGCATTACGCACCACGCAACACGCACCACGCAACACGCACCACGAAGCTATACGGACATCGCCCGGCGAAAACGGGATCAGACGGGATCTACGAGCGGCAGGAAGCGGCAGACGCCCGGCGTGAACAGCGCCTCGCGCAGGTCGGGGCTGAGGAAGACGCCCAGCGACAGCCCACGCAGGATGAGCAGGATGCCGAGCACGGCCAGCGCCACCGGAATCAACTTCTGCAGGCGCGTGCGCCACGTCACGCTCATCAGCCCGCCCGCCAGCGCCACGGCGAACATGGCCGGAATCGTGCCCAGCCCGAATGACGCCATGAAGACGGCGCTGCCCGCCACGGTCCCGGCCGTCACGGCGGTGGCGACGGCAGCATAGACGAGGCCGCACGGAAGCAATCCGTTCAGCACGCCAATGGCCAGCATCGAGGCCGAACCACCGCGCCGGTAGAGGTGCTGAATCCACCGCACCACCCGCTTGAGCGTGCCCGCCGTCAGTTGCTCCAGCCGCCCGAGGTACTGCTGCATCCACGGGACGAATGCGGCGAGCAGCAGCACGCCGCCGATGATGACGGAGAGCCACTGCTGATAGCCCGCCAGCGCCACGACCAGGCCGAGCGCGCCGAAGACGCCGCCGAGCGCCGTGTAGGTGACGGTGCGCCCCAGGTTGTAGAGCAGCCGCTCGCCGAGGAAGCGCCACCGCGCGGCGTCCTTGCCCGGCAGCATCAACGCCAGCGGGCCGCACATGCCCACGCAGTGGATACTGCCCACGAAGCCGAGCGTCAGGCCGGTAACAATCCAGTCCATGAGAGCTACTCCGCCGGGGCCGGAGATGACGAGAGCGGACGCACCGGGAGCGACAGCGTACGCGCGCCGTGCCGGGCGAAGGTGAACGTCAGCGCCAGCGAGTCGCCCTCGGCCAGGCCGCGTGTGAGGCGGATCAGCATGACGTGCCTGCCGCCGGGCTCCAGCATGACGTTCGTATCCGGCGGCACCGGAATCGGCGGAATCTTTCGCATCCCGCGCATCCCGCCCTCGCGCTCGTAGCTCTCGTGCAGTTCGACGAGTTCGGCCACGGGCGAGGTCACCCGTAGCAGCGTGTCGGCAGCGCCGGTGGTGTTGAGCAAGCGCAGGTAGGCCGCGCTCATGCCCCCCTGCGGGCCGGTTCGCGCCCACGCGCCGTCGACGATCAGCGTGTCGTCCAGCGTCTCGGCCTCCAGGGTGCCCGGGCTCGGGTCATCGGGACTGGCGGAGGTGTCGGACGGATCGTCGGAGCGGCAGCCGGCCACCAGCAGACCGACCAGCAGCACGGAGAGAAACAGGCGCATCGGGAGTGTCATGAGGCATCGCGCAGCGCGTTGATGTCTTCGACGAGGATCTCGGGCGGCGTCACGCTGCCGCCGTAGTGGCGCACGATGCGACCGCGCGCGTCGAGCAGCGTCACCTGGTCCGTGTGGTCGATGAAATACACCTCCTCGCCCGCCTCCGTGGTGGAGGTGTACGAGATCTCGGAGCGGACCCCGAACCGCTCCATCATCCGGTCGACGGTGGTGGTGTCGCCCGTGAGGAAGAGCCAGCCGGTGTCCTCCAGTCCATAGGCGTCGCGGTACCGGCGGAGGACGCTCGGCGTGTCGCGCGCGGGGTCGAAGGTGACGGTGACGAACTGCACCTCCTCCGGCGCCTCCAGCTGGTCGCGCACCCGCCGCATGTTTGCCGTCGTGATGGGGCAGATGTCCGGGCAGTGCGTGTAGACGAAGCCCATCAGCGTCGGCTGGCCCTCCAGGTCGTCGGGGACCGTCACCGTCGTGCTGTCTTGATCGACGAGCTGGTACGACGCGTCGTCCAGGTCGTCGAGCACGGAAGCATCCTGGCAGCCTGTCGCCAGCAGAAGCACAGCGGCGAGGACGGCAAGGAGACGGACAGGCGTGAAGAGGCCTCTGGCGTACGGCATGGCGTTACGGCGTGGCGTCCGGAGTGGGCGCGGGGGTCGTATCGGGAGCGGCGCGGGTCGTATCCGGTGCGGGGAGCACGAGCGTCGTCGTGTCCGGCAGCCGTTCCAGGTTGCGGGCGGCGTAGCCTCGCTCGGTGTCCACCAGGTCGAAGGCCAGCTTGTCGCCCGGCCGGAGGGTGTCGAGCACGGCGGGATCGTCCAGGCGGAAGGTCATGCGCATGGCGTCCATCGTGCCGGGGATGGCCTCGTGCGCGATGACGGCGGCCTGTCCCCCATACTGCGGCCCCACGTAGACGCCGCGCGTGGGATACGTCGGCTCCGCTGGCGGCGATTCCGCCCCCCCACAGCCGACGAGCAGCGCCGCGCCCAGGAGGACAGCAGCCGCGACGCGGAATGAATAGCGGCGAAGGAGGAGCATCGGCCTGGGGAGCAATCGAGGGATGCCGGGGTGATGGACACACGCCGCACGGCCCCGATGGTTGCCCGGCTCCTCGAAGGCGCAGCTGATTTCGAGGCAAGTTCAAAGCGGGTCGTTTTTGCCCCCGCGCAGAGGAACCCTCGATCAGGCATCGGTTAGAAATCAACAGAGGTCTCCTCCATCGCGTAGCAAGGGCCTCGAAGTACCGCTGGAGGTCGTACTGTCCATCGCTGCCCGCCCGTCTGCCGTGCGTATGCCCCATCTGCCGTCGTCCGACTGCATTGCTTTTCTGGCTCGGACGGTGCTGGTCGTCCTGATCCTGGCGTGTCTCCCAACGGAGACGGAGGCGCAGTACTTCCGCTTCGGCAAGAACAAGGTGCAGTACGAGGCGGACACCTGGTATTACGTGCAGTCGAAGCATTTCGACGTGTACTACTACGAGGGCGGTGAGCACCTGGCGGACTACACGGCCAAAGCGGCAGAAGAGGCCTACGCCCAGATCGCAGACCTCTTCCAGCACGAGATCTCGGACCGCATCCCGATCATCGCCTACCAGAGCCACAACGACTTCGCGGTGACCAACGCGGTCAACCTGCCCACCTACTCCGAGGGCATCGGCGGCGTCACGGAGCTGTTCAAAAACCGCGTCGCCATCCCTTTCACGGGCGACTACCGCGACTACCGTCGCGTGGTGCATCACGAGCTGGTCCACGCCGTCATCAACGACATGTTCTACGGCGGCTCCATCCAGTCCGTCATCCAGAACAACATCCAGCTGCGCATCCCGCTCTGGTTCAACGAAGGGCTGGCCGAGTATGCCGCCCTCGGCTGGGACACCAACTCCGACATGTTCGTGCGCGAGGCCATTCTGGAGGACAATCTCGCGCCGATTCCGTACCTGAACGGCTACTTCGCCTATCGCGGCGGGCAGAGCGTGTGGGACTACATCGCCGAGCAGTACGGCGAGCAGAAGATCGGCGAGATCCTGCAGCGGCTCCGCGTGACGCGCTCGGTGGAGGCCGCCTTCAAGCGCTCGACGGGGCTCGACCTGGAAGAGCTCTCCGAGCGCTGGCAGAAGGCGCTCAAAGAAGTCTACTACCCCGAGCTGGCCGCTCGCGAAGACCTCGACGAGATCGCCACGCCCCTGCTCACGCGTGAGAACGCGGGGTACATGAACACGGGACCGGCCCTCTCGCCCCAGGGTGACAAGATCGCCTTCATCTCGACGAAAGACCGCCTGTTCGACGTCTACCTGGCCAGCGCCAACGACGGCACCATCCTGAAGAAGCTGGTGGACGGGCAGACGAGTCCCGAGTTCGAGAGCCTGCGCATCCTCTCCCCCGGCCTCACCTGGAGTCCGGACGGCACGCAGATCGCCCTCGCCGTCAAGAGCGGCCCGTCGGACGCCATCGCGCTGGTGGACGTGGAGACGGGCGCGACGACGCACTACCGCATCCCCGACGTCGACCAGATCGTGACCGTCGCATGGAGCCCGGACGGGCAGCGCATCGCCTTCGAGGGCTCGATGGATGCGCAGAGCGACATCTACGTGCTCGACCTGGCGACGCGCGCGACGACCAATTACACGAACGACGTCTTCAGCGACCACGAACCCGCCTGGAGCCCGGACGGGCAGGCGCTGCTCTTCCACAGCGACCGGGGCGCGTACACCACGGTCGGGCGCCATCAGGCCGACACCTTCGAGATGGTGCGGCACGACTACGGCCAGTTCGACGTGTACCGCCTGCCGATGGGTGCGCAGCGGGCCGAGCGGCTGACGTTCGACGCGTCCTGGGACGAGCACAGCGCCAAGTTCGACGGCACCGGCGGGCGCATTCTGTTCATCTCGGACCGCAACGGCATCCCGAACCTGTACGCCAAAGACCTGACGACAGGCGTCGAGCGGCCGCTGACGGACGTGGGCATCGGCGTGATGCAGGTGTCGCTCGCGGCGGACGGACAGAAGGCCGCGCTGGTGAGCCTGCACGAGGGCGCGCACTCGATCTACGTGCTCAAGGCGCCCTTCGAGCGGCGGATGGAGACCGACGAGCTGGTGCCCAACGTGTGGGCGCAGCGGGTGATGCAGGAGACGCGACAGCCCGCTCCGGCCCTGGCGCTGGCCCAGGCGTCGCGGCGGCAGAGCAACCCGTTCCTGCGCGACGCCTCCGATGGAGCCGCCTACCAGCGTCGCCCGGACGTGCGCTGGGAAGAGCTACTGGCTTCACGGACGCCGCTCCCGTTCCTGGCCGAGGCCGACGAAGACGACTTCACCGACGGCACGAACGGCCCGGACCGCCCGCCCGCCAGCACGATGGACGGCGACGGCACGGAGGGCACGAACGGCGACGGGGAGACCGCGTCCGACACGACGGCCTACGGCGACCTGCGGGTCGACTTCCGCAACTACGTCTTCAGCGACGCCTTCGACGAGGCGGCGGGTGACGACGTGCCGGACGTGCTGGCGCGCAACCGCTTCAATCCGCAGGAGAACATGGACGAGGACGGCGACTACACGCCGCGCCGCTACAAGCTCAAGTTCTCGCCCGACCTCGTCTACGGCACCGCCGGGTACAGCTCGCTCTACGGCGTGCAGGGCGTCACGCAGATGATGTTCAGCGACATGCTGGGCAACCATCAGATCTTCGTGGCGACGAACCTGCTGATCGACCTGCGCAACTCGGACTACCTGCTGTCCTACAACTACCTGCCGCGCCGCGTGGACTGGAGCGTTTCCTCCTTCCACATCTCCCGCCTGCTGCTGGATGCCAACCTGCGCGTCTACCGCTACCGCTGGTACGGCGGCGGCGTGGCGGCCAGCTATCCGCTCGACAAGTTCCGCCGCGTGGACCTGGACCTCTCCGTGATGGGCGTGAGTCAGGCCGACGTGCGCGACCCCTCCCTCCCGACGGAATCGCGCACGCTGTTCCACCCGACGCTGACGTACACGAAGGACATCACGACGCCGGGCTTCCTGTATCCGCTGAGCGGCTACCGCTACGCGCTCAGCCTCTCCGGGAGTCCGGGCAGCCTGAGCGGCGGGCAGGTGCAGTTCGCCACACTGCTGGGTGACGCGCGGGCGTATACGTCGTTCGGCCGTGGGCGCTACTCACTGGCGGTACGTGGCTCGGCGGCGGGCTCGGTGGGCCCGAACCAGCAGCTCTTCTACACCTCGGGCGTGCAAAACTGGATCAACCGCGACATCGACGACGACAACGGCTTCCCGGTCGAGGACGTGACCGACTTCGTCTTCGCCACGCAGGTGCTGCCGGTGCGCGGCTACGAGATCAACGCCCGCAACGGCTCCTACTTCTGGCTCGTCAACGGCGAGTTTCGCTTCCCGCTCATCGCCGCCGTGCTGCCGGGGCCGCTCCCCATCGCGCCGCTCTACAACCTGCAGGGCTCGGCCTTCGTGGACGTGGGCGGCGTGTGGGGCGGACGCAACCGCGACAACAAGCGCTTCAACGTCTTCCGCGACGACCCGGTGACGGGCGAGCGCGTCTTCGACGACCTGCTCCTCAGCGCGGGTCTCGGCCTGCGTACTATCCTATTCGGCTACCCGATCCGCTTCGACTGGGCCTGGCCCCACGACGGGCAGGGCTTCCAGGGCCACCAGTTTCACTTCTCCGTCGGCCTGGACTTTTAATGCCGCTCCCGAACGGTGTCCTCGTCAGTGCCGTCACTGGACGCGACGCTCGTGATTCGTGGTCCGTGATGCGTGATACCGTTTTCGCCGGGCGACGTCCGTGTACCCGAGGACGTGGTGCGTAATGCGTGATGCGTAAGGACGCACTGCTGGTGTGATGGCCCGTGCCTGTCACGGACCACGCAACACGTATCACGAGGGGCGACACCAGGATCCAGACATCACCAATCTGAATCAGTATGAGGATGCTGGGTGCGAGGGAAGACGGCGATGCTCAGGACGCGGGCGCCAGCACGTAGCCCGACGCAGTATCGCCGCGCACGTCGGCCTCGACCGTCGTGGCCAGGACGCTGAGCACCTGCGCCAGCGGCTGCTCTTGCTCGAAGGTGCCCGTCACCCGCTCGTCGGCCAGTGCCGCGTCCACCTGCACCGGCACGCCATAGTGCGCCTGCAACTGCGTGGCCGCCTCGTGGAGCGGCGTCGCCCGGAAGACGAACAGGCCTGTCCATGCCAGCGCCTCCGTCAGTTCGACGGCTTCCGGCGTCGTCGGGCGGGCGTTGGCAGCGACGCGGCTGCGCTGCCCCGGCTCCAGCACCACAGTCTGATCCGGTGCATTTTTCGGTGCCACGGCGACACGCCCGCTCGCCAGCACGACGTCCATCGCCGCAGCATCGGCCTGGATGCCGAAGCTGGTGCCGAGCACGGTCGTCACGCCGGACGGCGTCTCCACCGTGAAGCCCTGCTGGCCGGGAACGACCTCGAAGAACGCGCGCCCATCGAGCTGTACGCGGCGGTTGAACGGCGTGGCTTCGTCGGGATCGGCATAGGTGAGACGCGAGGTTTCCAGCAGCCGCACCGTCGAACCGTCGGCCAGGGTGACGACCTGCGTCTCTCCCTCGGCCACGTCCAGCGTGACGAGACTGCGGTCGCGCTGAAGGAGCAGCACGGCCACAGCGACGAAGAGCACGACGGCCACGGCGGTCCCGATCCGCCAGGCCCAGCGAGAGACGCTACGAGACGGCGGCGCGGCGCGGCGGTCGGTCGACGGGCGCATGCGTTCCATCCGCTGCCCCCGGCGGCGCGCGGGGCGGTCTTCAGCCGCTGAGGACGACGGCGCATGAGCTGCCCATACGGCGTCGAAGTCCGCACAGGCATCTTCGATGTCGTCGACGACGTCGGCCAGGCCGGGATGAGCGCGGAGGGCGTCCTCCAGGTCAGCAGCGGCGGCATCGAGCCGTTGCGCCTCGTCGTCCGTAAGCGCTTCCTGATAGCCGGAGCGGTCGAGCGCGTAGAGAACGAGCAGGTGATGATCCGGCAGGTCGGCGGCCAGACGTTCACGTACGGCGGCCCGTGCCTGCTGCCAGCGGGCGAAGGCCGCGGCCAGGTCGGAGTCGTTGTCCAACGCTTCGCGGAGCGCCGCCCGCTGCTCGGGCGACGGGTCCTCCGAAAAAAGAAGCGCGTCGAACGGGTGTTGCATGGATGTGAGGGCTGGGCGGTTGAGGGAGAGGGTGGTTCCGGGTGATGGAAAGCGTCCTGATGGCCCTCGCAGGACGCCCGGCTCTTTCAAGACGCGTCGTGCCGCGCAATAGTAACATCGTCCCGGGGCGGAGCCGCTTAACGGAGCGGCGGGGAATCGGTGCCAGCGTCGGCTACAGGCTGCCGAGCAGGAGGGTGAGCCCGACGATGACCGTCGCCAGCGCATCGCGCATCTTGTCGAAGGCACGCTTCACCTGCATCTTGATGGCGGCCTCCGTGGTGCCGATCATCTCGGCGATCTCCTGATAGCGGTAGCCGTACTCGCGCAGTTCCAGAATCCGCCGGGCCTTGGGCGTCAGCATCGCGAGGGCCCGTTCGGCATCGATGGAAGACCCGGCGGCAGTCGGACGCTCGCTGTGGTTCGGGGGAAACTCGGGGTCGTACAGCCGCTCCTTGGTGCCGTAGCGCCCCCGGTACAGGTCGTGCAGCTCGAAGAGGGCGGCCTTCATGGCGAACGCCTTGAGGCGGTCCGCGTGGTTCAGGTCCTCCAGCCCGCCATGCACGCGCAGCAGCGTGTTCTGCACCAGATCATCGACCTCCGTTTTGCGGCCGATGCGCTTGATGAAGAAGGCCCTCAGGAGCGGTTGCAGCCGGGTCAGCAGGATCTCGCGCGCCTGCTCGTCCCCCGCCTGGGCACGCTCCACCAGACCAGCATCGAATTCACGGGAGGCAGCCATGAACATCACAGGGGGACGGTGAGCAGACGACGGTTCGAGCCGGGACTACGCAGGCCGCAGCGCAGGGATGCACGGCCGGAGCATCCTCATCCAAAAGCCACACGGGGCGCGGGGATCAGCAAACGGCACGAACCGGACGGAGGTTCGTCTGGGGCCGATGACCGATGGGCGCCGCAGTGCCCCACAAATGCCTTGATCGCGACGCGCTGAGACGCTAGTTCTATCGGTACCCATGCAGCAGTACCGATGAGTCTCTGACGCCCCGATCTGTCTCCCTGGGGCCTCGCCCGTTCCCCTCACCATCTATCGAGGCACCTGATGGACCGTCTCCTACTGCTCCCACGAAGCATCGCCCTCACGACCCTGCTCTTGCTAACGAGCGTATCGCTCCTCCCCTGCGCGGCCCAGACGCCCTCCGCGGCAGAAAGCCACACCGTCTACACCGTGGCCGACACGCTGGTCGGAGCCGTGGGCGGGGTGGCGGTAGACGGCATCGGGACGATCTACGTAGCCGACTTCCGCGAGAGCGTCTGGAAGGTCCTGCCGGACGGGCGCACGTCCCGCTTCGCCACGGGGCTGTACGGCGCCTCGGGCAACACGATCGACGCGCAGGGCAACCTCTTCCAGGCCAACTTCTCGGGCCACTACATCAGCAAGATCGACCGGCACGGCACCCAGGAGATCTACGTGGCCGAGGGCCTGAACGGCCCCGTGGGCATCGACTTCGGCCCGGACGGCCACCTGTACGTGAACAACTGCCAGGGCAACACGATCAGCCGGGTAACGCCCGAGCGCGCGGTCTCCACCTTTGCAGAGAGCCCGCTCTTCAACTGCCCGAACGGCCTCACCGTCGGCCCGGACAGCAACTTGTACGTCGTCAACTTCCGCGACGAGAAGATGCTGAAGGTCACGCCGGACGGCGCGGTGAGCGAATTTGCCACCCTCCCCGGCGGCGGCAACGGGCACGTGGCGGTGGCCCGGGGCGCTCTCTACGCGACGAGCTTCCGGGGGCAGCGCATCTACCGCGTCGACCTCGACGGCACGGTGACGCTCGTCGCCGGGACCGGGCAGCGCGGCGAACAGGACGGCGCAGGGTCGGAGGCGACGTTCTCGTGGCCCAACGGCATCGCCGCCGCCCCGACGGGCGACCGCCTGTACGTCAACGACTTCCTCAACCGCTTTCCGCCCACCGTCACGGAGCCGCCCGTGCCCCTCAGCAGCGTGCGGATGCTCAAGCTGCCCTCCATCAGCGACCTGATGGCGCAGGCCTTGCGCTCGGGCGGCATCGCGGCGATGGAAGAGGCGTACCACACGTTCAAAGACAACCCGGCCAACGCCTCGCTCTACACGGAGATCGAGGTCAACCGGTTCGGCTATGCGCTGATGCAGCAGGACCAGCTTCAAGCCGCCATCGTAGCGTTCAAGCTCAACGTGGAATCGTATCCCAACTCGTTCAACGTGTACGACAGCCTGGCCGAGGCGTACATGAACGACGGCCAGACGGAACGCGCGATCCAGTTCTACGAGAAGTCGCTGGAGATCAACCCGGGCAACACCAACGCGAAGGAGATGCTGGCGAAGCTGCGTGGGGAGTAGAGACGCTTCGACGAGGCGTCTCTACACCGGGAAGGTGAGTTCACCCTGTCACGTCCAACCCTCCGTTACCAGCAAGCCTATCACGCGTGCTTCTCCGGCCGCTTGCCGACGATGGGAGCGAACCAGGCGCGGAGGTGCTCGATGTCCGCCTCCATGTCGCCCGTCGGCGTGAACAGGTCGCCGAGGCGGATGGCCCGCGTGCCCCAGTCGAGGCCGACCGGCTGGATCGGCACGCCCGCGCCCTGGGCGATGCGGTAGAAGCCCGTCTTCCAGGTCGTCACCCGGCTGCGCGTGCCCTCCGGGGCGATGCCGAGCAGGAAGCGGTCGCGCCGCTCGAACTCGTCCACCAGTTGCTCCACGACGCCGCGCGTGGCCTCGCGGTCGATGGGGACGCCGCCCATCCCGCGCATGATGCCGCCGAACGGGGGGCGGAAGAGCGTGTGCTTGCCCACCCAGTGGAGCCGCAGGCCGAGCGCCATGAGGCCACTCATCGCCACGACGAAGTCCCAGTTGGACGTGTGCGGCGCACCGATGGCGACGAACTTGGGCACCTCCGGCAGCGTGCCTTCGAAGCGCCAGCCCATCCCGCGCATGATGCCGCGCCCGAGCGTCTGCAGCACCGATCCGCCCCAGCGCGGCAACGGGGCAGGGCGAACGGGAACGCGGGTGGACGACATCGGCCAGGGGCGGCAGCGGAGGGAATCGGCGGGCTCGACCAGACCCGCGCAGTACGCGCCCGTCCGTCGAGCATCGTCGAAGGTCGCCGCCCGGTGGCTGACAGTCAACTATCGATCATTGCCTCACCTCACTCCGCGTCCCGCACCGGGAAGTGGCGGATCGAGCGGATGGCCGTCGCCTCGCCCGAGAGGGTGCGGGCGCGCTCGATAATGTCGTGCAAATGCTCGTCCTGAAGCGGCTTGTCGATGGCGCTCACGTCGTAGGCGATGCCGAGGTCGCGAAAGTCGCGGTGGCTCGACTGGATGTTGCTGGCTCCGGCGTCGTAGATGCTATCGTCGATGGCCTTCTTGGTGCCGCGCACGTCGCTGTGGACGACCGTCAGCACCCAGTACGGCGCCTCGGCGTCAACGCCGATGATCTGGCGCGGGGCGAAGACGGTGTCGCGCACGATGCCGCGCTGGTGGAACAGGCGTGTGGTGCCCGCCATGTGACTGGCGATGCGGGGCTGGGCCTCCTGCGTCGCCGCGCCGATGTGGGGCGTCGTGATGACGTCGGTGAGCCCGGCATACGGATTCTCCCAGGTCTCCTGGCTGCTGCCCGGCTCCCGTGGAAACACGTCCACCGCCGCCGCAGCCACCGCGCCTTCGTCCAGCGCCCGCCTCAGATCGTCGGGATCGTACAGGAAGCCGCGCGCCGCATTGATGAAGATGCGGGGGCTGTTGGGCCCGCGATCCGCGCCGAGCTGTTTGAAGTGCTCGTAGTCGATCAGCCCTTCGTTGCTGCGCCCGTGCGGGTCCTCGGCGGAGACATGGACCGTCACGAAGTCGCCCTGGCGGAAGACGTCCTCCATCGACTGGCAGGCCGTCCAGCCCAGCGTAGCGCCCACCTCGCGGGCGATCTCGGAGCGCTCGTAGAAGAACACCTCCATCCCGAACGCCTCGGCCATCTGCGCCACCTGCTTGCCGATGTTGCCCAGGCCGACGATGCCGATGCTCTTGCCCTTGAGCTCGTAGCGGCGGCGGTTGTCCTTCGTCCACAGGTGCTCGCGGCCCGCGTCGTGCGCCGTGAAGATGCGGCGGGCCAGACAGATCATCTCGCCGAAGACCATCTCGACCACGCTGCGCCCGTTCGACACCGGATCGTTCATCACGAGCACGCCGTGCTTCGCGCAGGCGGCCTTGTCGACCGAGTCGTCGCCGATGCAGCAGAGCATGACGGCGGCCAGGTCCTCGGACGCGGCCAGCACCCGCTCGTCCACGGGAAACTTGCTGCGCTTGTAGATGAGATCATGCTGCCCCTCGCGCAGCCGCTCGACGACCGCGTCCACGTCGTGCGTCATCGTCTCGGGCACGCGGTCCGGCTCGATGCCTTCCTCGCGCAGATAGTCGTCGAGGCTCGGGTCGGGATGTTCGAGGATGAGCGCCTTCCGAAACCGTTCGTTCAGAAATCGGACGCCGTCGTGGATGCTCATGGCAGTGGCAGGATGGGAGTGATCGTCGCGCGAGACAGGTGCAAAGTAACGCCCCGCCGTCTCCCTGTTCCACGGCTGCACGGGTTTTTCAAGGCGTACGCCGCCCCGAACCCCTCGGCATCACTGACTGCCCTGCGCCACCTGCTGCGCCATCAGATCGCGGATTTCGGCCAGGAGCTTCTGCTCTGCCGTCGCCTCGGGCGCCTCGGTCGGCCCGGGCTCCACGGCCGAGGCCTCCTGCCGCCGCTTCATCTGGTTCATGCCCTTGACCACGACGAACAGCACGACGGCCACGATGAGAAAGGCGATGAGGGCGTTCAGAAAGAGCCCATAGCCCAATGCCACGGCGCCCGCCTCGCGCGCCGTCTCGATGGAAGTGAACGTCTCCCCCGTCGGGTTGCGCAGGACGATGAACAGGTTGCTGAAATCCGGCGTGCCCGCTATCGCAGAAATAATGGGCATCAGGATATCGTCCACGACGGACTTGACGACGGTGCTGAACGCGGCGCCGATGATGATGCCGACGGCCATGTCGATCATGTTGCCTTTGATGGCAAACTCTTTGAACTCTTTGAGCACGAGGGGCCTCCTGGGTTGGTGAGTGGTGGACGCGACGTGCTCAATATGCAATACGTCGGGCGAAGGTGCGTGATGCGCCCCAGTCTGAGCGTGCCTCACGGGATTTCCCACACGACCGTAACGTTTCCCCGGCGGCGTGCTCACAATACCGTGCGACCTGTACGGGTCTTGCTACGTCGCCGCCCGGGTGTAACGGTGCTGCAAGGTGGCGGCGCACCGCCCGCGCTGGCGCGTACACAGGCGCACAATCTGATACTGACGCTTCACCAACCGCGTGGTACCATGCAGTTCACGACCCGACACCGAGCGCTGAACGCCCCGTCCCCCTCTCGTCCGACGGATTGCGTGCGGCAGATGCCGGACTGCTCGGCGACGCCCGCGCCGCTCTCGCAGCTCCTCGCGCAACTCCTCTTCATGCTGACCGCCGTCCTACTGCTCGCGCTCACCGTCGGCGCCAGCGGCGCGCTCTTTACGTAACCGTATCAAACACAAGCGACTGACGGGTGACACAACGCTGTCACTCGCCCTTCCGTTCTTGGGGATAGCACCCTCAGGACCACCGCGTCCCAGGGACCTCGCCCCCATGCCACAGACCACGGAAGGACCATGTCACGTCATCGCATCAACCCGCTGAGCCGCCGTCCCAAGCAGCGTCGCCTCGTGATGGCCGTCCGCGGGGCAGCCGGCACCGGCAAGAGCGTCTTCGCGGCCAGCCTGGCCGACGCGGGCCTCGGGCGCCTCTGCTTCTTCGATACTGAACGCAAGGCCCGCCTGCTGCCCGGCAGCGACGGCTCGGCGTTCGACGCCATCGAGATCCAGCATCCGGACGAGTTGCCCGAGTTCATCGACTGGGCGCTCGACGGCGAAGGACAAGAACAAGGCTACGGCTGCTTCGCGCTCGACTCGTGGGCCATGTACTTCGCCCGCAAGCATCGCGAGACGCTGCAGGCCGTCCGCGAGCGCACCGGCGACCCGCTCGCCAAGCCCACCTCCGACGAACTCGCCGCCGACCAGATGGTGTACCAGGAGGTGCTGCGCCGCCTCTGCGTGGACAGCGGCGCCTGCGTCGTCATCACCGATCAGATCGCCGCGAAGGGTCTGGAGGAGCGCGAAGAAAACGAGATGGGCCAGGTGCTACCGATGACCACGGGCGGCCTGGAATACTTCGTCGACGTGATGGTGGAGCTGTCCGTTCGCGTAGAAGGCTTCGAGCAGGTGCGCGTGGCGCGCGTCGTCAAGTCGAACAGCCCGGCCTTTCCCGTCGGCCTGGAGATCCAGAACCCCGTCTTTACCGACTTCCTGGATCGGCTGGAGGAGGGCCCCTCGCCGGCCACCGAGGAGCCGGAGCTGCTGGAGACGCCGGAGGAGCCCGAGGCTGACGTGCCGACCGGACCGACGCTCGACGACCTGCTGGACCGCGCCGAGGCGTTCGGCCTGAGCCGCGCCGACCTCGTCATCGCCGCCCGCCACTACTGCGGCACCGCCGACCTGGACCGCCTCCGCCCCGAGCAGATCAGCGACCTGATCGACCGCATGGATGCGCGCTACGGAGAAGCGACGGTGACCGTCGTGGGCAACGCCGCACGCAACGGTACGGCCGACAGCGACGCGTAGCCCCGACCTCCCCGGCTCACGCCATAGCCACGCGCTCTGGCTGCTGACCGTGTTCGTAGGCGACCGCTTCGAGCTCGGCGAGGAAGCGCGCCTCGGCGCGGTCCACCCACGGACGAAACGTGGGTGCGACGCTCTGATAGTCGTCGGCACACGCCATCAGCCGGTCGATCGCAAAGTCGGTGCTCGCGATCCCGGCGCCCGCCGCGGCGGCGTCCAGCGCGTTGCAGTGTTGCTCGAAGTGCCCCTCCACGGGCACCATGAGTGCGGGCTTGCCCAGGTACATCGCCTCGCAGACGGACTCGAACCCGGCGGTGGTGACGAGCCCCCGGCAGCCCGCCATCAACTGGAGGAATTTCTCGTCGTGCAGCCGGTGGAAGGTGAGCGTGTCATCGACGCGCTCTACGTCGTCGGCCCTGGGGTGGTCCCAGAAGCAGTGCAGCGACACCTCGGGGTGCTGTGCGTGCCAGCGGCGGATGGCCTCGGCATAGCCCCGATTCAGGAGATACACGAGCAGAAAGTCGCCCGCGTGAGGGTCTTGCTCGAAGAGTTCGTCGCGCAGTAGCGGCGGCATGACGCGCGTGTTGTGAGACGGCGCATCGGCCATCGGCTCCAGCGACAGGGCGAGGCGACGGCGGGCGCCCCAGGACGTGATCCGGGCGAAGGCCTTCAGGGCGCCCCGCTGGACGACCTGCGCGTGCGGGAAGTCCGGCACGTCCGGAAAGGCATAGCCGGGGTGCAGGTAGAGGTACTGGTGGGCGATGCACACCATCGGCGGGGCCGGGCGGTGGAGGGCGTAGTAGAGCCCGGCCAGCGGCTCGAAGAAGTTGATCACGAGGTCAGGCTGTGTGGCTTCCATCGCCGCATCGATCTCGTGCAGGCTGCGATACAGGTGCGGGCCCCGGCGCACGGCCTGCCACAGCGTCGCTCCCGGGCGGATGGCACGGTTGCTGTCATCACACACGAAGTTGGGACTCTCGATGTAGCGGACCGGCGCGTCGATCTTCTCCAGGAAGAAGTCCGGCACCGTGCGCCGCGCACTCTGCCCCACGAGCACCTGGGTCACCCGGTGCCCGGCCCGGCGCAGCATCGCCCGGAGCGCGAGGGCCTGGGTCATGTGCCCGCGCCCTTCGCCCTGCACGACGAGCAAGCACGTCAGCCTGGTCATGGTCGTTCGGAGTGCGGTGTGTGGTTCAGCATGGATTATACGGGTTCAGCGTGACGATCTCCGGATCGGCGATGAGCACGGTTGGTAGAGACGCCTCGGGTATCTGTTTAGCGCTCCCGTAGGTTGGTAGAGACGCGTCGGGTATGTGTTTAGCGTATATCCGCCGCGCATTGCGCCCCCGACCTGCGGTGCGGGATCTGTGACTGTGGCTCCATA
>JAAAOL010000348.1 GCA_009908885.1 Bacteroidota bacterium
CCGTAGCCAGCAGTTCCAGGCTATCGGCGCCGGCCCAGGCCGGGTCGGTATCGGGAAAGAGGGCGCCGATGTCGCCCAACCCGGCAGCGCCCAGTAGGGCGTCGGCGATGGCGTGAAGGAGCACGTCCGCGTCCGAGTGACCGTCGAGACCGGTCTCGTGGGGAATCGCGACGCCGCCCAGGATCAAGGGCCGTCCCTCGACGAGCCGGTGAACGTCGTAGCCATGACCGATACGCATCGCGGACTGAGCTTCCATCACACGTCGGCGTCTACCGGAGCGTCGATGGGGTCGTGGGACCACAGCACCTGCGCGAGGTCCCAGTCGGCAGGCGTCGTGATCTTGATGTTTTCGGGCGCGCCCTCCACGATCTGCACGTGCTTGCCGATGCGCTGGACCAGCTCTACGTCGTCCGTCGCCTGAACGCCCCGGCGGTCCGCCTGCTCGTGCGCGGCGATGAACCAGTCGCGGCGAAAGGCCTGCGGGGTCTGCATCCGGTAGAGGCTCTCCCGCGGCACCGTCTCGCCGAACTCCGAGCCGATGGCGCGGCGCAGCGTGTCGGCCACGGGCAGGGCGAGGGCCGCCGCGCCGTCGCGCTGGACGGCCTTGACGATGGCGGTGATGTGCCGGGACTGCACGAACGGACGCACGGCATCGTGCACCAGCACGTAACCCACGTCCTCCGGCACGGCATGGAGGGCGGCCTTGACGGAAGCCTGCCGCGTGTCGCCGCCCGCCACCACGTCGCCCAGCTTGCTCAGCCCGGCCTCGCGCAGCTCCGTCCGCAGCGGGGCGATGGCTTCCTCCGGCGCGGCCACCAGCAGGTAGTCGATCATCGGGTGCGCCTCGAACGCGCGGAGGGTCTGCACGAGCAGCGGCTCCCCGCCGAGACTACGGAATTGCTTGCGCGGCCCGCCCAGACGCGTCCCCTGCCCTGCGGCGGGGACGAGCACAGCAACACGGTCGGCATCAGCGCGCATGGGTGGAGCGTTAGGTCGAGGTGAACCGGAAGGAGGCTCAGTGAATCATCATCGCATCGCCAAAGGAGAACAGGCGATACTCTTCGTCGATGGCTTCTTCGTATGCTTCGAAGATGAAGTCATACCCGGCGAACGCCGCCACCAGCATCAGCAGCGTGCTCTTGGGCATGTGGAAGTTGGTGATGAGCCGTTCCGTAATCTGGAAGTCGTACGGCGGGTAGATGAACTTGTCCGTCCACCCCCGGCTCGGCTTGAGCGTGTTCTTGGCCGAGAGGCTCGTCTCGATGGCGCGCACGACGGTCGTCCCGACGGCAGTCACCTTGTTCTCGTCGGAGAGCAGGGCGCGGTTGACCGTCTCCGCCGTATCCGCTGTGATCTCATAGTTCTCCGAGTCCATGCGGTGCTTCGTGAGGTCTTCCACCCCGACGGGCCGGAACGTACCCATGCCGACGTGGAGCGTCACCTTCACGATGTCCACGCCCTTCTCGCGCAGCGTGTCCAACAGTTCCGGCGTGAAGTGCAGCCCGGCCGTCGGCGCCGCCACCGCCCCACGCCGCTCGGCGAAGATGGTCTGGTAGCGCTCGCGGTCTTCATCCTCAACCTCCCGCTTGATGTACGGCGGCAGCGGGGTCTGCCCGATCTGATTGATCTTGTGGTAGAGATCGTCGTTCGAGCCGTCGAAGGCAAACCGAATGGTGCGTCCGCGCGAGGTCGTGTTGTCGATGACCTCGGCGACGAGCCCGTTCTCGAAATACAGCTTGTTGCCGATGCGGATCTTGCGGGCCGGATCGACCATAACGTCCCACAGTCGACTCTCGGGATTCAGCTCGCGCAAGAGAAACACCTCGATGCGCGCGCCGGTCTTTTCCTTGTTGCCGAAGAGGCGCGCGGGAAATACCTTCGTATCGTTGACGACCAGCACGTCGCCCGCGGTGAAATACTCGGTGATGTCCGAAAACTGACGATGCTCGATGGTGCGCCGTTCTCGGTTGAGGACCATGAGCCGGGCCGTGCCACGCGGCTCGGCAGGATATTTGGCGACCAGTTTCTTGGGATACTCGTATTTGAAATCTGATAGTTTCATCTGGAGCGAAGACGATGGGCATCCGGTGAGCGGGTTCGATATCCACGGGACGATTCCTACGGCGTTCCCGAGGTCGCGCCAGCAAGGTTCCAGAGGTGACGCCTGCTGGCGTGACGCCTCGGATCAACGGCGCAGCGCGACGGACGTTTCCGTGAGACCGCGTGAGTCCTTTTTCATTCGTTGAATTACCCGTCCGTTCCCGTCGCCTGCATGCCGCCGACCGCTTCGTACCTCGCGCACGCCCTCCACTGGGGCCTCGGCCTGTGCCTGGTGCTCCTTACGGCAGCCTGTGAGCAGGGGCTCGCCCCGCCCGATGCGCCGCCGACGGGCCGCCTGGTGGGCACGATCACCTACGACGTAGCATCCTGGCCACCCCGCGATTCCGTGCGCGACCTCCGCTTCGTCGCACTCCCGTTCGTGCCGCGGGACACGTCCGACCTCTTCCGCGACCTCGACCAACTCGTCATCAGCGAGCCGTTGGCGTACGGCGTGCCCCGAGACACCTTCACCATCGACGGCGTGCCAGCGGGCACGTACGTCTACGGTGGCGTCGCCCAGCAGTACAGCCCCGACGTGCTGGACTGGCGCCCCGTCGGGCTCGTCGAGCAGAACGGGGGCATCATCCTCGTGCGCGATGGGCTGACGACGATCGTCCGCGTCTCGGTCGACTTCGCGAACCCGCCTCCCTTCCCGCCTCAGCAGCCCTAGGAGTCCCCGATGCCGCTGTTTCGACTTTGCGCGCTGACCGTGCTCCTCGTGGCGCCGGGCCTCGCCTGGGGGCAGACCGGGACCGTCCGCGGGACGATCACCGATGCCGAGGGAACGCCGCTGCCGGGCGTCAACGTCGTCGTGCAGGGGACGACGCTCGGGGCCGCGTCGTCCTCCGAGGGCGTCTACGTACTACCGCGCGTGCCGACGGGCCCGCAGACGCTCGTGGCCTCGGCGGTCGGGTTTGCCTCCAGCACCCGTTCCATTACAGTCCCACCTGCCGATACCCTAACCGTCCACTTCACCCTCCAGGAGGCGTTGATCGCAGGCGAGGAGGTAGTCGTCACCGCGGCCCGGCGCGAGCAATCACGCAGCCGAGCGCCCGTCAGCCTGGCTGTCATCTCGCCGGAAGCGCTCATGGAGCGGTCGGTGGTGTCGCTGGACGACGCGTTGCGCCACGTCCCCGGTGTGCAGATGGCGGACAACCAGATCAATGTGCGCGGCTCGTCGGGCTTCTCGTACAACACCGGGAGCCGGGTGCTGCTCCTGCTCGACGGGATGCCCCTGCTCCGCCCCGACAGCGAAGGCGTTCCTTTCGACACGCTGCCGCTGGACCAGATCGCACGGGTCGAGGTGATCAAGGGACCCGGATCGGCGCTCTACGGCGGGAATGCGCTCGGGGGCGTCATCAACGTGCTCACGCGCGACTTTCCCGAGACGCCCGAGACGACGCTGCGTCTGCGCGGTGGGGCGTACGAGCCCGTCCGCCATGCGACCTGGCGGGCCGCCTGGGACGAAGCCGACGCGCCGCGGTTTTTCGGCGGGGCCACGATCACGCACGCCCGACAGCTTTCGGACCGGCTGGGCTTCTGGTCGACCGTCTCCTACCGCACCGACGCCGGGTACCTTCATTATCAGAAAGAGCGCGACCTGGATGCTTACGCGAAACTGGGCTGGCAGGCAGGCCCGGGCACGCGCCTGGCCGTGCTCGCCGGATGGACGCGGCGCACCTCGGATTCCTTCCTCTATTGGAATGGACTGGACGACCCCCTGAACCCCGGCAACCTGGGCTTCCTCGATACCGGCTCCAGCACCCCTGCAGGCACGAACGACAACCGGTCGGACACCGTGACGCTGCTGCCCAGCCTGACGCACGTCGTCACGCCCTCGCTGTTCGTCACGCTCAAGGGCCGGCTCTACGGCGCGGCGATTCGGCCGATCGATGAGAGCGGGGAGCCCCGATCCCTCGACGACGGCACGGCGGGCGTTCGGTATGGCGGTGAGGTACAGGTCGACTGGCAGCCGACCGGTTCGGCGTACCTAACGGCGGGCGTATCGGGCGATGCGCTGGCAACCGAATCCAGCTTCTTTCAGGAGGACGACGCCGAACGGCAGGCGCGCAGTCAGCCGGAAGCCGCCGCGTTTGCGCAATGGGAGCAGTCCGTCGGCGAGCGCCTGACACTGACGGCGGGGGCGCGGTACGACGTCTACTATCCAGAAATTGCCGGAACCGAGCGCAAGCTGAGTCCGAAGGGCAGCATCGCCCTCACGCTATCGCCGCAACTCACCCTGCGTGCCGCCGTCGGCCAGGGGTTTCGCGTGCCCAGCCTGGCGGAGCGCTACGTGAGCAACAGCAGCTTTCTTCCGCTCATCCCCAACCTCGACCTCCGCCCCGAAGAGAGCACCGGGTACGAAGCGGGCGTGCGGGGCATGGCGTCGCAACGGGGCCTATCGCTGGAATACGACCTCGCCCTCTTCCAGACTGACTACCGGCGCCTCGTAGAGCCGACCTTTCTTCCTGAGCGGCGGGCCTTCCAGTTCGTCAACCTGACCCGGGCACGCGTCCGGGGCGCTGAAGCCACCGCCACCCTCGAGCCGCCGTCGGCACGCTGGCATCTACAGGCCGGATACACCGTCCTCGACGCCGATGATCTGAGCGCGGACCAGCCCCTCGTCTTCCGATCCCGCCATCTCGTGAAGGCCTCCGCCCGCGCTTCGCTGCATTCAGCACTCACCCTCGGGGTCGACCTGCGCGTCGCCAGCGCCTTCGAGCGCGTCGATAGCGACTTCGCCCGCTTCGTCCCCGACGCCGACGAGGCCCTGCCGATCCGCGTCGTGGACGGTCACCTAGCAGTGCGGTGGCGGGCCTATCAGTTGACGCTTCGCATCGAGAATCTGCTCGATTACTATTACGTCGAGCGTCCAGCGATCCTCGCCCCGCCGCGGCATGCGACGCTACAACTCATCGCTCGCTGGTAGGGCGCGGATGCTACTCAGCTGATTCAGAGATGTGCTGCCGCTCCCAGGACGCAGGCTCCACCTCCCACGGCGCCTCGGGATGCAGGGCGGTGCCGAGGAGTTCGATCGCCCGGTAGAGCCGCGGTCCGGGCCGGTTGAAGTACGCGTTGCCGTCGAACAGAAAGACGCGTCCCGCACGCACGGCGGACAGGCCCTCCCAGCCGCTCCGCTCCGTCAGCAGGTGTAGATCTCGGCGCGTTTGTTCGATGGAAAAGCCGCACGGCATGATCGCCAGGACGTCCGGGTCGGCCTCGCGCAGGGCATCCCAGTCCACCCGCTCGGACGGCGCTCCGCCCTCGGCCAGCACGGCTCGCCCGCCCGCATGCTCCACCACGTCGGGCATCCAGTGCCCCGCCGTCATCAGTGGGTCCAGCCACTCGATGCAGGCCACCCGGGGCAGTTCCGAGGCAGGTGGGTTCCCTCCCAGCCCCAACACCTCACGGAATGCCTGTAGACGCTGCTCCCGCGCGGCGATGGCGTTCATCGCCGCCTCCATGCGTCCCAGCCGCGTGCCCAGCCGCAGCGCCGCATCCAGAACCTGCTTGAGCGTCATCGGCGAGAGGGAGACCAACTCCGGTTCGGGGTCGACCCAGGTACTCAGGTGCTGCTCCAGGTCACCCATCGAGACGGCACACACCTCGCACTGCGTTTGGGTGACGATGACGTCTGGCGCGAGCGAGCGCAACAGGTGGAGATCGACCCTGAAGAGACTGAGTCCCTGTTGCAGTGATCGCTGGACCGCTTCCTGAATCGCGCCGGACGACGCCTCCGTCGTGAAATGGGTAGACGTGACGGCGGGAAGCGACTGGACCGACGCCGGAAACTCGCATTCATGCGAGCGCCCGACGAGCCTGTCCATCGCTCCGAGGGCAGCGACCCATTCCGTCGCGGCGGGCAAAAGTGAAACGATGCGCATGCTACTGGTACGTATCAGGGAGCGGTAGAAGAACGATGCTGCAATCACGTACCCGGCTGGACGGCGACGAGTTCATCCAGACCGACGGGGGTCTTCGCGCAAAATGCGCACGGAGATGCCGCGAAAAACCGTCGCAAAGACTTGTAGGTAAATCTCCTACGTTCTTATATTGGTAGCGCTTCCAGCCGACCAGCTCTACCTCTCTACCGCCCCCTCGCCTGGAGGTATGTACTCCATAGTGGACGGCGTCGCCCGTCCATGTCGGTAGTCCGTCCTAGAAGCTGCATAAGTACGTCTCGGCCATGACATCCATTGCTCAACTTCAGCCCGTTCGGAAGCGCTTCCAGCACCTGTCGCCTCCGCACCTGCCCCTCATCCTGCTCGACGTCGACGGGCATATCCAGCACCTCACGCCGATCGCCCGGCGTCTCCTCGAATTCGACGAGGACGACTTGATCGATCCGCTGTTCGTTTCGCACGTCCACGGCAAGAATCTGCATCAGATCAGCCGGGACCTGGACGCGATGCGCAGGCTCGGTAAGCAGAAGGCGTTCTGGCTGGCCCGTGTGCGTACGGGGCAGGGCCGTTGGGCCTGGTTCCGCATCGTCGCCGAGAACCGCCTGCAGCGGCCCGAGCGCACGATCGTCCTCCGGCTGCGGGATCTGCACGACTGATCGCTGAAGGGCCTCCCCTCGTCGACCGGTCAAGCCGCCTTCTTCCAGGGCGGCATCCATCGGCGGAGGGGTGACGCGGGCGGACGTGGCCCTGGCGGAAAGTCGCCCCGGGCATCCTGTACGCCCTCGACGGAGACGGCGGCGTCGGGGTCGGTATTGCGCACCGTGTCGAGCACCTGCGGCACCTTCTTGCGCGGCACCACCACGTTTACCACATCCACCTCGCCCTGCCAGCCTCGCGCAGGCACCTCCGTTACGGCATAGTCCTGTTCGCGCAGCCGTCGGGCTGCCTCACGCCCATTCTGCCGCTCGGCCTCTGGCGACCGTTTGAAGATGGCGCGGACGATGGACGTGCCGATGGCTAGCCGTCGCTCCAGCGAGACGCCGACGTAATTGCCCGCCGCGTAGCCGCCCGCATAGCCCAGCACGTGCCAGACGGAATCGAGGTGGCTGAGCGCCCCACCGACGGCGAGGAGCCAGACCAGCATCTGACAGAACCCCAGCACGGCGGCGGGGATGCGGCGGCCACGGACGGCCATGATGGTCTTCATCGTCATGAACGTGACATTGATCGCGCTCAGGACGAAGATCAGGGCCGGCCCCCACGGGGAGGCCAAAATCGACTCAAAAAGCTCCATGAGAACGGGTCCTCATGCGGTTGCGGGTGCGAGAGGACACCGTATCGGCAAGGACCATTCCTGCCACCGTCGCTACGGGCAACTCGGGCCGGTCGTCACAACCTCGCTACACTGGGAGCGGTTCGGAAAATGAGCGCGGAGGGTCCACGCTTAATCGCTCTTCACCCGACTGCCGCCCTGACAGCATGCCCTGCCGCTCTGTCTACCCTCGGGCGAGGAATGGCATTTTGCGTCCGCCGGGCCGCACGTAGCCGCCCCGCATCGACCGCACTTCTTCGACGGTGACGAACGCATCCGGCTCGTGCTCCCGCACGAGATCGAGGACGACATTGACGCGGCGGCGCGGCACCACGACGTCGAGGATGGTGACCGACTGTTCACGCCCCCGCCCGCCGATCTCGGTGACGGCAAACCCGGCCTCCCGGAGCGCGTCTGCCGTCGGCGACCGAACCTCCAGATTCGCCTCCGTCGGCGCGGGGCACACGGCCCGCACCACGTTGACGCCCAGCGCGAATCGGTTCTCCAGCCAAATGCCGACGTAGTTGCCCGCCGCGAACCCCGCCGCATAGCCGACGACATGGTACACGGAGTCGAGGTGTTGGAGGGCCGCCCCCGCCGCGAAGAGCCAGATCAAGACCTCGACGAAGCCGATAACCGCGGCGAGGGCACGATATCCACGGACCGCCATGATCATCCGCACGATGGCCATGGAGACGTCGACGACCCGAAGGCCGAAGATCAGCAGTGCGCCGATGGGGGCAGCGAAGAGGACGTCCATGGTGATGGTGGGGCATCAGATGAGAAGAGCGCGTGTGACGCCCCGCAGCACTACTCGATCGGGGGGCGCCGACGGTGAAAGTCGGTAGCCGATTGGTACGCATGGGCGAGGGCCAGCACCTCGGCATCCTGGTGGAGACCGCCCACGAACGTGATGCTTCCCGGCTGGCGGCGCGGCGAGCCGGGCTGATCCTCCAACGCCCGGAAGGCGTTCGGCAGGCAGACGCAGGGGTGGCCCGTGAGGTTGGTGATTTGCAGCGTGCTGCCCCGGAAGGACGGCGAGATGAACACGTCGACCTCCGCCATGACCTCGGCCATGCGCTCCATGAGGCGGGTCCGCGCCCGGGTGGCCTGGACGAACTCGACGGCAGGCACCATCCGGGCCGTGCGGAAGACGTGCGGCCACGCGTCCTCCGTCTGCCGCACCATCGCATCCACCCGATCCGTCCGCGTCAACTCGTCGAAGGCGGCGGCGGCCTCCACCTCCAGCGTCATCAGCATCGCCCCGACCGGCAGATCCGTGGGCAGCGACAGCGGGCGAAGCTCGACGCCGAGGTCGCGCACCACCTCCAGCGTCGCCCGATCGGCGGACTGATTTGCGTAGTCTCCCTCGAAGGCCTCGGCCAGATAGCCGACGCGCAGGCCCGTCACGTTCATGCCCGGATCGAACGGGAAGGTGGTGGGCTGCGAGGCGGGGTCGGCAGGGTCCGCGCCCCGGATGGCCTCATAGACGAGTGCGCAATCCTCCGCCGAGCGCGCCATGGGCCCGAGCTTGTCCATCGACCAGGAGAGCGTCATCGCGCCGTGGCGGCTGACGGCGCCGAACGTGGGACGGTGGCCCGTGACGCCGTTGCGCGTGGAGGGCGAGACGATGGACCCCAACGTCTCGGAGCCGATGGCGAAGCCGACCAGCCCCGCCGCCACCGCCGACCCGGGCCCGGCGGAGGAGCCGCTACTCCCCTGCTCCACGTTCCACGGATTCTTGGTCGTCCCCCCGAACCAGACGTCGCCCCAGGCCAGCGCGCCCAGCGTCAGCTTGGCGACCAGCACGGCCCCGGCCTCGTCCAGCTTGCGGACGACCGTCGCCGTCGCGTCGATCACTTGCTCCTGAAAGGGCACGGCGCCCCAGGTCGTCGGGTAGCCTTCGACGGCCAGCAGGTCCTTCGCGCCGTACGGAATGCCGTGGAGCGGTCCCCGCCACTGGCCGGCAGCCAGCTCAGCATCGGCGCGGGCCGCCTGTTCGCGGGCGCGCTCCTCGGTGAGCGTCACGACGGCCTTCAGTACCGGATCGTACCGCTTCAGGCGGGCGAGGTAGAGCTCCGTCAGCTCCATCGACGTCACCTGCCCGCTCCGCAAAAGGCCTGCCAGCTCGGCGACGGTCAGGAACGCTAGATCCTCCTCGCTCGCAGGCCGCTCGACCGGCGGCGGCCGCCACGTCATGGTCGCGTTCTCCTGGGGACGCGGGCTGCCGCCGAGGTGCGGATCGAACACGAACGCGGGCGGCACGTCGTTGGGCAACGGGACCTCGCGGAGCGCGTCGTAGTCTTCGAGCCGCTCGTTCAGGTCCTCGACCATCATCTCGCGCTGCTCGGGCGTGAACGACAGGCCCGCGAGCTGTTCCGCCGCCTCGATCATCGCCGCCGTCACGACGGGGTCCTCGCTGGAGGCAGCCTGTGCGTAGAGGGCCCCTGGGAACAGTGTGCTGGAAAGGCCGAGCGTGGTGCAGTATTCGAGGAAGATACGGCGGGTGTGCGGCATAGCGGCAGGCGTCGATCCGTGGTGGCGATGCCCCAAGGTACGCCGCCGCACCACGCCTGTAAAGCAACCTGGAAGCCGCTACTCGTCCTCCGCGAGCGGCGTCACCTCGTACCCGCGCAGGCCGACCTCGCTGATGGGGGCGCCATCGGGAAACGGCACCCAGAACAACCCCTCCAGATCGCCGGTGATGTCCTCTCCGGGCCCCAGCCGTCCGGCCACCTCCTCCACATGCTCCCGCTCGTCCGACCGGAAGACGATGCGGAAGCGATAGCGGATGGCATGCGCGTTGGTGTTCGTCAGTCGCAGGACGAGCCCATCGTTCACCGCGTCGGCCTCGCGGTAAAAGATGTAGCGGAAGACGAGGCCTTCGTGCTGTAGGAGAGGCCGCCAGCCCGGCTCGGGGTCCAGGGCGGGCACCTGCGCTGCCGCCTGCATCGTCATTCCGAGCAGCAACAGCCCCAACACACAAAGCCCCCCACAGCGGAAGCACTGCGGAGGGCGGAGTGTCGTCGTCACGGGAGATGCTGTCAGTTGGCGTTGGCGGCGGCCTGATCGATCAGGCTGGTGAAGCACTCGATGGATCGCGAGCTGGACTTCACCACGCGACCGTTGATCATGACCGTCGGCACACTGCTGAATCCGTTGCTGATGAACTCCTCCCGCTGCCCTTTCATCGTGGGCGAGTAGATGCCGCCCCGCAGCCGGTTTTCGAGCACCTGCGGGCTCATGCCGAGTTGCTGGGCGTACTGGCGGAGCTCCTGGATCGAATAGCCACTCGGCTTCTGGTTGGCGAAGATCAGATCCAGCATCCCGAAGAACTTGTCTTCCCGCGCGGCATGGTGCAACGCGGCGACGGGCGCCACCGAGCGCTGCCCGAGCAGCACGACCGGCTTGTACACGAAGCGGGCGACGTCGGATTTCTCGGCGATCACCTGATCCATGAGCGGCGCCAGGCTCTTGCAGTGCGGGCACATCGGGTCGAAGTATTCGATGACCGTCACCGGGGCGCTCGCGGTGCCCTTCATCGGGTCGCTCATCGAGACGAGGTCATTGTAGTTCGTCACGGGATCCAGCTCCGGGTCATACTCGCAGCCATCCGGAACCGTGACGGCCCGGTCGGCCGCGGTCTCCGTCGACGGTGCGGTGGCTGCTGCCGGGGATGCGGCTTCGGCATCGGGCGCAGGCTCCGTCTGCGCAGGCGGATCTGCGGAGGCCTCCTCTTCCGCCCGCACGTCGGACACCGGCTGGGCCGAGGGCTCTTGCGTCTCGGCAACCTGATCGAAGTCGATCTCGCCCGGATCCGTCAGACTGTTGAAATAGAGCACGTCGGCGGCGACGAGGGCCAGGACGACGGCAGCGATGGCGCCGTAGAACCGGACGCCACGGGCTTTTTCGAGAAGTTGCATATCGGACGATGTTGATGGCGAAGTCATGAGTTCGGCGGCCTGCCCGAGGAACAGGAGCGTCGCGATCGAGGCGGAGATCAGGCAGAGCGCGCAGAGGTCGTTCAGTACGAAATACTGGAGATAGCTCAGATAGACCGAGTACGCGAACCCGGCCGCGATGAGCCCGATGCGCCCGCGCTTGAGCCAGACGCGACGGCTCCCGGCGCTGAATGCCGCCCCCGCCGTGACGCCGCCTACCACGAGGTAGAAGATCATTCCGAGCACGCCGTTGGAGATGCCCCCGACCTGTCCGGCGGCACTCTGGGTGACGGCCTCACAGTTGAAGCTGGCCTCGACGGCGGCCGGCGCCGTAAAGCCGAGGCAGCCCCGGTCGAACCCGCGTCCTTCCTGAATCTGCAGGTGGATCGTGGTCAGCACGCCCAGCAGCGCCAGGACGAACAGCACGCGATCGAGGACGGGGCGGTAGTGCGCCAGCCGAGACGCAGCGTCGGAAGAGGCAGACATGGGCAATACGTGCGGAGCCGTCAGAGTACGCCGGGCGGACCGAACGACCGCTCGCCGGGGCGAGACGGGCATGCGGGCATCGGCTCACTGAAAAGCCCGCTCGGGGGGGTTGTTCCAACGCGGCACGGGACGGCGCACCGCGCAGGGCACGTCCTCCCGATACCTTTTAGCTCCTCCGAAACGGAACGGAGCCTGGGTCGTGCCATGCCTGTTCGTCCTTATACCGTTCTCGCTTGGCGATGTCCGTATAGCCGAGAATGTGATGCGTGATGCGTGATGCGTGAACATGCGCTGATGGAACGATGCCCCGTGCCCATCACGCACCACGGACCACGCACCACGACAGGCGACACAAGGATCCGGACATCAAGGATCTGAATCAGAATTACATCCACTCCGCCCGTCCACCCATGCAGCCTGCCCGCCTTCCGTCTGAGCGCGTGGTCCCCACCTACACCTGGATCGCGCCGGTGCACGACCTGCTGGCCCTGCTGGTCGAAGCCGACGCGCGCGACCTGGCGCATCGCTGGGCTGCCGTGCAGGACGGTGAACGCGTGCTGGAAGTCGCCGTCGGCACGGGCCTGTCGTTTCGCCGCCTGCTGCGCGCCAACCCGAACGGCTGGACGGACGGGCTCGACCGCACGCCCGCGATGCTGCGCCGCACCCGCCGCCGGGCGGAGCGCACCGGCCTTTCGGGCTGGACCCTCCGGCAGGGCACGGCCTATGCCCTCCCCTACCCGGCGGACCACTTCGACCTCGTCTTCAACTCGTACATGTTCGACCTGCTGCCCGCATCGGACTTCGAGCCGGTGCTCCGCGAGTTTTATCGGGTCCTCGTGCCCGGCGGACGACTCGTGATGGCGAATATGACGATTGGCCCGGCGTGGTATCATCAGGTGTGGGAAATGCTCTACGCGCTGCACCCGCCGCTGCTGGGTGGCTGCCGGGGCGTGCGCGTCCGGCCCGCGATGGAAGCCGTCGGCTTCTCGGCGGTGCGACGCGCCGTCGTCAGCCAGTGGACCTTTCCTTCAGAGGTGCTCTACGGGCGGAAGTCCGCATGAACCCTCTGCGCGCTGGATCTGTGTGACGTACCTTGTACCGTTTTCGTTTGGCGATATCCGTATAGCTGAGAACGTGATGCGCATTGCGTGACGCGTGAAATAGCGCTAATGGAGCGATGGGCCCGTACTACCCATCACGCACCACGCAACACGGACCACGACAGGCGACACCAGGATCCGGACATCAACACTCTGAATCAGTAGTACTCCACCACCTCATCGGACGCGCCGCCGCGATGCCCTTCGATTTCAACCTCGACAGCGAGATTCTTCAGCGCCTCCTCTTTGCGTTCGGAGCCATCCTGGTCATCTTCATCGTCGTGCAGACCCTGCGTCGGCTCGTGCTGCGCTACATCGACGATCCCGAGCGCCGCTACCGGGCCGCGAAGACCATCGGGCGGATCGGCGGCTTCGTGGCCCTACTGATCGTCCTGGGCGTCCTCTTCCAGCGGGCCGCCGACCTGATCACGGTCCTCACCGTCGTAGGGGCCGGCCTCGCCATCGCCATGCGGGAGGCCCTGCTCAGCATCGTGGGCTGGCTCTACATCGCGTTCCGCACGCCCTACACGCAGGGCGACCGCGTCGAGATCGGCAACTACCGGGGCGACGTCATCGACATCCGGCTGATGCACACCACCCTCATGGAGATCGGCGGCTGGGTGCAGGCCGACCAGAGCACGGGCCGCATCGTCCACATCCCCAACGCCCTCGTCCTGCAAGCCGCGGTCTATAACTATACGCGCGGCTTCCACTTCATCTGGAACGAGGTCGGGTTTACGGTCACCTTCCGGAGCGACTGGAAGACAGCCCGGGAGATCTTGCTCTCGCTCGCGCAGGAGTCGGCCGACGTCATCGAGCAGCAGGCGAAGAAAGAGATCCAGCAGATGACGCGGGAGTACCTGATCCACTACAGCATTTTGACGCCGTTCGTCTACGTACAGGTGACGGGCGACGGCATCGAGCTGATGCTGCGGTACCTGTGCGAGGCCCGCAAGCGGCGCGGCACGGAGCATGCCATCACCGTTACCTTCCTGGACCAGATCAAGGCGCACGGCGACATCGAACTGGCGCACACGATGATCGGCCTCACCCGGATGGAGTCGCCGCAGTTCGGCCCGATGCCGCGAGCCACGACGGGACCGGACGGTGCCGAGGATGCAGGCAACCCGCCATCGGCGTAACGGCACGATGGTTCAGCACGTCGAGTGAATCAGGGCGCCCGCGGGACGGTCGGCGGCGAGGTCGTTGTACCGCTCGGCAGCCTCATCCGTAGGTAGGACGTGCACCTCGACGCCCGCGTCCTCCAGGCGCTCCAGCGTCGCGTCCATCACCTGCAGGCGCTCGTGGAAGCCTTGCGCGAGGACGACGACGTCCGCCCCGTGCTCCAGCACCTCGTCTACGTCAGCGGGCTGAATGCCGGGGTCGTGGTGCGTGCCCGTCTCGGTCCAGTCCCATTCGCGCGCGCCGCCGGGAAACAGCTTGGCGTCGCGGAAAGCAGCGTCGCGTCCTTCGACCCGCACGGAGCCCCAGGACACGTCGGCGATCTGTGGTGAGCGTTCAGGCATGGGTTCGGGGTGCGTGATTCGTGTCGCGTGAATCGTCGTACCCGGATGACGGGATCGGGAGCGGCGACGCCGTCAGCTCTTCTTCGCCTTCTTCCGGCGGCGCTTCCCTTTTTTCTTGGCCTTCTCCTCCAGCAACTGCACTGCCTCGTCCATCGTGATGGCCTCGGGGGCGCGGTCGTCCGGGATCGACGCGTTGATCCCGCTGTGCTTGATGTATGGCCCGTAGCGGCCGTCCCAGACTTCCACCGGCTCGCCCGTCTCCGGATGCTGCCCGATGACGCGCATGGGCTTCTTCTTCCGCTCCTTCTCGGCGATCAGTTCCATCGCCCGGTCGTAGTCGATGGAGAAGATGTCGTCGCTCTTTTTAAGCGAGGCGAAGATGCTGCCGTGCTGCGCGTACGGGCCATACTTACCGATGTTGATCTTGATCGGCGCCCCCGTCTCCGGATGCTCTCCGATCTCTTTGGGCAGTTCGACGAGGTACTTCGCCATCTCGAACGTCACCTCGCTCGGCGTGACGGCCTTCGGCAGCGACGTGCGCCGCGGCTTGCCTTTCTGGTCGTCGTCGCCCAGTTGCACGTAGGGCCCGTACGGACCGTCTTTGAGCAGGATCGGCTGGTCGGCCTCGGGATGGATGCCCAGGACCCGGTCCGGCGCGTTGCCTGCGCGCAGCAGCTCTTCCAGTTGCTCTTCCGAGACGTCGCCCGGCGCCAGGTCGCCCGGCACCGAGGTCGTCAACGTCTCGCCGTCGAGGGTGCCTTCGATGTAGGGCCCGTAGCGCCCGACGCGGATGACGAAGTCGCCCCACTGCGGGAAGCTGATGGTGGACACCTCGCGGGCGTCCACGCGCTCCAGGGCCTGCTCCACGGCGGGTTCGAGGCCGTCCTCGCCCTTATAGAAGCTGCGCAGGTACGGCGTCGCCTCCTGCTCGCCCGAAGCGATGTCATCCAGGATCCGCTCCATCTGCGCCGTAAAGCCCACGTCCACGAGCTGCTCGAACTGGCGCTCCAGCAGGTTGTTGGTGGCGAAGGCCGTGAAGCTGGGAATGAGCGTGCGGCCCTGCTTCTGCACATAGCCGCGCCGCTCGATGGTGTCGATGATGGTGGCGTACGTGCTGGGCCGCCCGATGCCTTCCTTCTCCAGCACCTTGATGAGCGAGGCTTCGGTGTAGCGCGACGGCGGCTGCGTCTCATGCCCCACCGGCTCGACGTGCTTGCAGTCCGGCGTGTCGCCTTCCTTGAGCGTCGGCAGCGGCTTTTCGCGATCTTCGAGCGCGGCGTTGGGGTCGTCGCTGCCTTCCACGTAGGCCCGGAAGAAGCCGGGGAATTCGATGGTCTTGCCCGAGGCGCGGAAGGTGGCGACGTCGTCCCCCTCGCCCGCGTCGATGTGGGCGGTGACGTACCGCAGCCGGGCATTGGCCATCTGCGTGGCGACGGTCCGCTTCCAGATGAGGTCATACAGCCGGGCCTCCAGCCCGGAGAGCCCATGCTCCTTGGCCGTCTTCATCGACGTGCCGGCCGGGCGGATGGCTTCGTGCGCTTCCTGGGCGTTGCGCACCTGTCCGGAATACTGGCGGGGCGACTTGCTGAGAAACTTGTCGCCGTACCGCTGCTGCACGGCCTGCCGCGCCGCGCCGATGGCTTCGCTCGACAGGTTGGTCGAGTCGGTGCGCATGTAGGTGATATAGCCGTTCTCGTACAGGCGCTGCGCCGTCCGCATCGTGCGGCTGGCCGAGAGCCCCAGCTTGCGGCTGGCTTCCTGCTGGAGCGTCGAAGTGATGAAGGGCGGATAGGGGGACCGCGACTTGCGGCGGATCTTGACGTTGGTGACGGTCCATGGCGCGCTCGGCAGGCGCTCGGCCAGGCTCCGCGCCTGCTCCTCCTGCATGAGCAGCACGTCTTTACCCGCTTCCAGCCCGTCCTTGAGGCGCCCGGTGTCGGGGTCGAAGTCGCGCCCGGTGGCCAGGCGGGTGCCCTGGTAGTGCGTCATCGTCGCCTCGAAGCCGCTCCCGTTCTGGGCGAGCTGGGCGGTCAGGTCCCAGTACGAGGCCGGGACGAAGGTGATGCGCTCCTTCTCGCGCTGCACCAGGAGCCGGACCGACACGCTCTGCACGCGTCCGGCCGAGAGCTTCGGCGCGATCTTCTTCCAGAGCAGCGGCGAGAGGGTGTAGCCCACGAGCCGATCCAGGATACGCCGCGTCTCCTGCGCGTCCACGAGGTGCTGGTCGATCCCGCGCGTGTGGTCCAGGGCGTGCTGGATGGCCTCGCGCGTGATCTCGTGAAACACCATGCGGCGCACGGGGATGTCCGGCTTCAAGACCTGGAGCAGGTGCCACCCGATGGACTCGCCTTCGCGGTCTTCATCGGTGGCGATGTACAGCTCCTCGGCCTCCTGAAGGGCGTCCCTCAGTTCGCGGACGACCTTCTGCTTCTCGGGCGGCACCACGTAGATCGGCTCGAAGCCGTTCTCGGTGCGGACGCCCAGGCGGGACCAGTCCTCGTTCTTGTACTGCTCCGGAATCTGCGAGGCCGAGGCCGGCAAGTCACGCACGTGCCCCATGCTCGCCTCGATGCGATACTCGTTTCCAGAGAGAAAGCGGCGGATGGTGCGGGCCTTGGTCGGCGACTCAACTACGACCAGTCGCTTCATAGATACGTCTACAGGGTTAATGACATGCTTTGCAACGAAACGCCGCGGAGGGGTCGGCGCATGAGATGACCATGATGGACAGACCCCGGGCGCAGCGGCGAGACTCTCACGCCACCTCCTAAACAACGTTCCGCTTCGGCTCGCGCGCCCAGATCAGCGCTCCCGGCTCGGGGCGGACGAGAGCTCGCTTCCTGACCAGATGCACACCGTGCGAAGAATGTCCTCAGACCTGCACCGCATCGTGCATTAACGAAAACCAGTAATTATGTTGTGAATGGCTGGCAATAAAGGCCTCAGCATGCCTGGCCCCGTGCCGCCGTCGGCCCTCGACTGAGTCCCCGAAACCGCTCGTCTCACTCCCATCTCCTGAGCACCCATGAGCATGAAACAGACCGTGATTCAAAGCGTGGCTTTCACGGCGGCCGTAGCTGCCGGGTCGGGCACGGCCGCGGGCATCGTCAACGCCGCCGCCGGCTCGACGCGGGGAGCGCCTGGCATCACCAAGGGACTATCTACCCTCGGCCAGTACGTCGGCGGCGGGATGGTCCACGGCCTCGCCGTCGTCGGCGGCAGCGCGGCCCTCGCCAGCCTCACCGTCTATCGCGCCCTCACCCTCCTCGACCGCTGACCCTCGCGGCTCGAACACCCCCTACCGCCCTCGCTGTGACCTTCACTCACACTACCTCTCTCATGTAGCCCGTTGACTGATGAAATACGTATATCGCTTCGGCAACAACACGACCGATGGTGACCGCTCGCTGAAGGCCTTACTGGGTGGCAAAGGGGCCAACCTGGCCGAGATGAGCAGCATCGGCCTGCCGGTGCCTCCTGGCTTCACGCTCACCACGAAGATGTGCAAGCATTTCCTCGACAATGACGAGGCCTTTCCGGAAGGGGCCACCGAGGAAATCGAGGAGGGGATCAAACACCTCGAAGCCGCCATGGGCAAGTTGCTGGGCGATGCTGACGACCCGCTCCTGGTCTCGGTGCGCAGTGGCGCCGCCGTGTCGATGCCCGGCATGATGGACACCGTGCTGAACCTCGGGCTGAACGACGAGGTCGTCGAAGGTCTCGCCCGCAAGACGGGCAACGCGCGGTTCGCGTTCGACGCCTACCGCCGCTTCATCGACATGTTCGGCAACGTGGTCATGGGGGTCAGCCACGACGTGTTCGAGGAGGCGATTGGCAAGCTGAAGCAGGAACGGGGCGCCGAGACGGACATCGACCTCACGGCCGACGACCTGCGGACGCTGGTGGACCGCTACAAGGCCATCTACCGCCGCCACACGGGCTTCATGTTTCCGGACGATCCCCGGGAGCAGCTGACCTTCGCCATCAAGGCCGTCTTCTCGTCGTGGAATAATCCGCGTGCCGTCAAGTACCGCCGTATCAACAACATTACGGGACTGATCGGCACGGCCGTTAACGTGCAGGCGATGGTCTATGGCAATACCGGCCCGGAAAGCTGCACGGGCGTGTGCTTCACGCGCAATCCCGCCACCGGCGAGGCGAAGCTCTACGGCGAGTATCTGGTCAACGCGCAGGGCGAGGACGTGGTCGCGGGCATCCGCACGCCGGAGCCCATCAAGCGGATGGAGGAGCAGTTCCCCCATTCGTACCGCGAGCTGGTGGCGTTGACCAATCAGCTGGAAAAGCATTATCAGAACATGCAGGACATCGAGTTCACCGTGCAGGCGGGCGACCTCTTCATCCTGCAGACGCGCAACGGCAAGCGCACCGGCCCGGCGGCCCTCAAGATCGCCGTCGACATGGTGAACGAGAGGCTGGTCGATCCCGAACACGCCGTCCGCGAACTCGTCGAACCGAACCACCTGGATCAGCTGCTGCACCCGCACTTCGCGGAGGACGAAGACTACCAGGACGACATCCTGGGTACGGGCCTCCCCGCCTCGCCCGGGGCCGCCGTCGGTCAGGTCGTCTTCGACGCCGACGAAGCCGAGGCGTGGCACGAGGACGGCAAGAAGGTCATCCTCGTTCGCGTGGAGACGAGTCCCGAGGACGTCGGCGGGATGGACGCGGCGGAGGGCATTCTAACCTCGCGCGGTGGCATGACCAGCCACGCGGCGGTGGTGGCCCGCGGCTGGGGCAAGCCCTGCGTGGCCGGCTGCGGCGACATCGTCATCAACTACAACACGCAGTCCTTTACCAATGGCGTCGTCACGATCAACAAGGGCGACTGGATCTCGATCAACGGCGCTACGGGCGAGGTCATCCAGGGCAAGCACGAGCTGGTGGACCCCGAGTTAAGCGGCGAGTTCACCACGTTCATGACGTGGGTCGACGAGTTCCGCACGATGGGCGTCCGCGCCAATGCCGACACGCCGGAGGACGCCACGCACGCGCTCGGCTTCGGGGCGGAAGGCATCGGCCTCTGCCGCACCGAGCACATGTTCTTCGACCCTGAGCGCATCTCGATCATGCGTGAGATGATCCTCTCCGAGAGTGAACAGGAACGGCGCAAGGCGCTCAGCCGCCTGCTACCCTTCCAGCGGAAGGACTTCGAGGGCATCTTTCGGGCGATGGACGGCTTCCCCGTAACCATCCGCCTCCTGGATCCGCCACTGCACGAGTTCCTGCCGTCGGAGCAGGCCGACCAGCAACACCTGGCCGACGCCCTCGGGATCGACGTGGAGGTGATCCACGACAAGATCGAGGCGCTGGAGGAGTTCAACCCGATGCTGGGTCATCGCGGCTGTCGCCTCGGCGTGACGTATCCCGAGATCACCGAGATGCAGGCGCGGGCCATTCTGGAGGCCGCCGTCAACGTCCATCAGGAGGGCGTCGACGCGCATCCAGAGATCATGGTCCCGCTCGTGGGCACCCTCGAAGAATTCGCCCACCAGAAGTCCATCATCCACAGCACCGCGCAGCTCGTGTTCGAGGAGAAGGACGCGGAGATCGGCTTCCTCGTGGGGACGATGATCGAAATTCCGCGGGCCGCGCTGCTGGCCGATGAGATCGCCGAAGAGGCTGACTTTTTCTCCTTCGGCACCAACGACCTCACGCAGTTGACGTTCGGCTTCAGCCGCGACGACGCGGGCAAATTTCTGCCCTACTACGCCGAGCACGGTATTCTGGAGAGCGACCCGTTCCAGGTGCTCGATCAGCGCGGGGTGGGACGGCTCGTGCGAATGGGGACGGACCGCGGACGCTCGACCAAGGAAACGCTGAAGGTCGGGATCTGTGGAGAGCACGGTGGCGAACCGTCGTCGGTGACCTTCTGCTACGACGCCGGACTCAACTACGTCTCCTGCTCGCCCTTCCGGGTGCCCATCGCCCGGCTGGCGTCGGCGCAGGCCCACCTCCGCGAGAGGCAGGAAGCAGCGCAGGCTAACCCCGAACCGGTTGGAGTTGCCTGAGAAAGGCCCATTCTGGATCAGCGGCAGGGGCGTCCTTCTGGACGTTCCCTGCCGTTTTCGTTTCTATCTGGCTGAGTCCGTGACGGCAACAGCGCATTTATGAGTTGGATCCTCGGATACTGCGGTCCCACTGTACCAGCCGGTCTCCCCGACCAGCTCGACAGGATGACGCCCGAGCCGCTGGTCCGGGCCCAGACGGCGACGCAGGTCGTCCGCGCCGGTGGACTCGCTGACACCTGCCGCTTCTTCTCCATCAGGGCGGATGAGGAGGCGCTGGTCGTCGGCCTGGGGATGCAGCGCGCGGGCTCCCGCAGCCGCCCGATGGACGACTCCGCGTGGACAAAAGTGCTGGCCGCGCCCGACCCTGGGCTGGAGGAACTGGACGGACACTTCGTGGTGCTGCGGTGGTCGGACCACCGCTGGCAAGCCTGGACCGACCGGCTGGGGGTGCGCACGCTGTACCTGGCGCCGTGGCGGGACGGGATCCTGTACAGCACGCGGCTGGACTGGCTCTGTCGATGCACCCACCGCCACGCGCTCGATCTGGACGCCTTCGGTGGGCACTGGCTCACCTTCAACCAGTTGACGACGGACGCCCTGGTTCAAGACGTAGAGCGCCTGGGTCCGAACGCCCACGCCCATTGGGACGCCGATGCCGGGCTGCGGCGCACGGAGACGCCCTGGACGCCACCGTTTTCGGACGGGGACGACGGTTCCTCCTTCGAGGCGGCCCTGAGCGCCTTCGTCCACCCGGCGCTTCCCGCCGATGCGCGACT